>JBPOJO010000423.1:0-5617 GCA_052033485.1 Bacteroidota bacterium
GCAAGGTCGCAAGCGGAAGCTCGCGCTACACACGGCGCAAGCTGAAGCTCGCGATACACACGGCGTAAGGTCGCAAGCTAAAGCTCGCGATACACACGGCGCAAGCTGAAGCTCGCGCTACACACGGCGAAAGGTCGCAAGCTGAAGCTCGCGATACACTCGGTCAATTTTTTGTTGCACATTCAAGTCCAAAAGTAAAGGTAACAACAAAACAGGTTTGACCGAATCTGTTTTTACAATCACTAATTTTTCGCAGCCTTTTTCCGAAAATGAAACCCAAAACGCTCTCGAAAAAGCCAAATTAAAGGTAAAATGTACAAAATTTTTTACAGCCTCTTTTTTCGCACGCTCATTTCAACCGCCCGAAATATTTCATAAACAGACAATAATTCGCTCGCGGCAAGTTTTTGAAAATATTCTGTATATACTTTAAAGGTAACAAATTTTCCCTTATCTTGTTTATTTTTGCAAAAACACAAAAAGTTTTTTTGTTTCGGGTGAAAATTTACTTACTTTTTTCGTAGTTTTGCGCATATCAGGGCATGTTTTTTACGAATGTGTCCTGTTTTTTGTTGTGAAAAGAATTATTTACTTTTTTCGTAATGAATGTCCGGCTTTCGATGCCTTGTGCCGCAAGCACCCTGCTGAGCCGAAAATGCTAAAAAACACGAGCAAAAATGTTTGCGGTGCTTTCGGCAAACAGTTGCCAACGTTTACGCTGCTTCATCTGTTTTTTGTCGGCGGTTCGCAAAAATGACATTTCTTGCTGATTTATTTTTTGGCTTTTAATTTGAACAGTACACCAAAAATTATCAAAACTATGTTCTTTAAGAAAAAAACTCAAGCCCCGCCCAAACCTCCGAAATCTTTCATGCGTGAGTGGGGCGAGGCAGCATTTTTTGCCATTTTTGCCGCAACTTTTATTCGTTGGATTTTTTTGGAAGCCTATAAAATTCCGACTCCTTCAATGGAAAAATCACTTTTGGTAGGCGATTTTCTGTTTGTCAGCAAGTTTCACTACGGCGCAAGAACGCCGCAAACACCCTTGCAATTGCCCCTGACGCATCAAACGATGTGGTTTTCGAACAACGTGAAATCCTACCTTGATTGGGTGCAGCTCCCGATGTATCGCCTGCCCGGTTTTTCTGAAATCAAAAGAAATGATGTAGTCGTTTTTAATTATCCTCCCGGCGGCGACCACCCTTTTAAATCCGTTCCGCCCGAAAAAGAGTATCCGGCTGATTTGAAAACCAATTATATCAAAAGATGTGTTGCGATTGCAGGCGACGAACTGTCCGTAAAAGACCAACAAGTGTACGTGAACGGGCAACCTTCCGAAAATGCACCCAAAATGCAACACAGCTATATTATAGCTGCCAAACAAGTTATCACGGACAAAACTTTCCTTAAATACGACATCACGGACGACGTGCAAGATGCGGTGCCTTTTGAATATATTGCACTCATTAATCCTGAAGTTGCCGAAAAATTTAAAGACCAAAAGGACATTCATTATTATGTGGTCAATACTTTGCCCGAAACGGTAAAAACCTTGAAAACGTTTGATTTTATCGCCGAAGTTGTCCCCGTACAACAAAAGTCGGGCATGGCATCTGACCGCTTTTTTGCCAAGGCAGAAGGTGAAAATTGGAATCAAGACAATTTCGGAACAATTTTCGTCCCGAAAGCAGGGGCAAAAGTCGAAATGACCCCCAAAAATGTTGCTTTGTACGGTTATTTGATAAAAAAATACGAATACAATGAAAATGTCGAACTCAAAGGGGACAAAATTTTTATCGGCGGAAAAGAAATTCAAACCTACGAATTTAAGCAAAATTATTATTTTATGATGGGCGATAACCGCCATAATTCGCTTGATTCGCGGTATTGGGGTTTTGTTCCCGAAGACCACATTGTCGGAAAAGGGTTTATGATTTGGCTTTCACTTGACCCGAACGGCGAAGGATTTTTCAGCAGTATTCGTTGGGACAGAATTGGAAAATTCATTGAATAAAAATCAGCCGTAGCCTTATAATGTGTCCTTTTACAAAAAAAAACTCGGGCACATTTTTAGCTGCCGGAACTGCCTCATGTGCAAGCATTGTTTTTTGCAAGAAAAGACAGTGCTTGCTCTTTTGGGGGCTTGCAAAAAAAAAATTGCATTTTTTCAAATAAAAAACCAAATAAAATTTTTTATTTGAAAAATTGTTTTTACCTTTGCGGCATGATTTACCGGTTTGAGTTGCCCCATGTCGCAGTAACACGAAAAGCCGGTTTTTGCCGAACATTTTTGGTTTAGCGTTGTGAGTCGCAGTGATACCGGAAAACAATTTAAAAAATTCAGTGCAGTTTCGCGCTGAGGTTCGGCTTTTTTTTGTAAAATCAGTAAAGGAACATTCCTTGTACTTAGTGGGGCTGACGAGGGTTAAACAACCATTGCAATATGCAAGTTTTTTTAAATTTAGGTCTTCAAGAAGACCTTGTCAAAGGTTTGGCAGATTTAGGCTTTTCTACGCCCACCCCGATTCAAGAATTAGTCATTCCCGCAGCACTTGCCGATAACAAAGACCTCATCGCTTTAGCGCAAACCGGCACGGGAAAAACGGCAGCTTTCGGACTTCCGCTCTTACAAAAAATTGTCCCTACGGATAAATTTTTGCAGGGCTTGATTTTGTGCCCGACGCGTGAGCTTTGCGTACAAGTAGCGAATGACCTTGTAAATTACTCCAAACATTGCGCGGATTTTAAAATTGTAGCTGTTTACGGCGGTGCAAGCATTGAAAATCAAAAAGCGCAAATCAAACGCGGTGCGCAAATTGTCGTCGCGACCCCCGGACGTTTGGTAGATTTGATTAAAAGAAAATTCATCAATCTCGACAACATCAACAATGTCGTCCTTGACGAAGCTGACGAAATGCTCAATATGGGCTTCAAAGATGATTTGGACTACATTTTAGATGCCGTTCCTAATCGTGAAGCAATTTGGCTTTTTTCCGCAACGATGCCCTCAGAGGTGCGTTCGATTGCGCGTACTTACATGAGCAAACCGCAAGAACTTGCCGTTAATCAGGAACAAAAAACAAACGTCAATATCGAACACGAGTATTATTGTGTTAAACATGACGACCGCTTTTTTGCCCTCAAACGCATTGTGGACGCGAACCCGGGTATTTACGGAATGGTTTTTTGCCGCACAAAAGCTGAAGCTAAAGAAATTGCGGAACAAATGATTCGCGACGGTTACAATTCCGACGCAATTCACGGTGATTTGGCGCAATCTGACCGCGACCGCGTCATGCAACGTTTTCGCGAAAAAAACTTGCAACTCCTCATCGCAACCGATGTGGCGGCACGCGGAATTGATGTCAACAACGTTTCGCACGTCATCAACTACGGTTTGCCGGACGAAATGGAGGTTTATACACACAGAAGCGGACGCACGGGACGCGCCGGTAAAACGGGTATCTCATTGACGATTGTTCAGCCGAAACAAGAGTTTTTAATCAAACAATTAGAGAAAAAACTCAATATAGCTTTCAAAAAACGCAGCGTTCCGACCGGAACTGAAATTTGTGAAAAACAGCTCATGCACATTGTTTCGTCTATTCGCGCTATCGAAGTGAACGAAGCAGAAATTGAGCCTTTCATGGAAAAAATCAACGAGGCTCTTGCCGATATGAGCAAAGAAGAATTGATTAAACGTTTTGCAAGCGTCGAATTTAACCGTTTCTTGGAGTATTACGGAAAAATGACCGACGTTGAAAATGCTAAAAATCAGGGCAGAGCAAAACGCTATTTCATCAATCTCGGTATGCTCGACGGTTTGAACAGGAAAGAACTTCGCCGTATGATGGTAGAGGATTTTAACATTCCTGCAAAATCCATCAAAGATATTGATGTCAGCCGCAGTTTTATGCACATCGAAATGGAAGAAGGGCAGCTTGAAAAGTTGAAAAACGGTCTTACTGCCATGAACTTTAACGACAGAACAGTCAGAATTGACGAATCTTCTCCCCGCTCGGGCGGCGGTGAAGGGCGTTTTGAGCGCGGCGGAAGCGGAAGAAGCGGCGGCGGCGAAGGACGTTACGAACGAAAAAGCAAACCATACGAAGGCGGTTCCTCATCATATTCAAAAGGAGAAAAAAGCAAAAAAAGCTCTTACTCTCGCGACGGGGGCAGCAGCAGCAGATTTTCTTCCGCTAAAAGTTCGGAAGGATATACAAGAAAAAAGGCGAAGTACTAAACTTTGAGCGATAATATACAAAAAAGGGCAGATGAATAATCTGTCCTTTTTTGTTGCGCAATGTTTTTTCAAAATGGTATCAGTTTTTTTCAAAAATAATTTCGCCGTTGAGCGTAATTTTTTCGGCATCGAAATAAAAAGTCTGAAAATGAGTTGCCAAATAAAACACAATTTCAAGACCGCGCGTGTTTGCGGCAACAATATTGATAAAACCTGCACCGGAGGGCATTAAACCGAAATCCGTCAGTCTCAATGTAGCTTCTTGGGGTTTCTCATATTTATTTTCGACAAAAAGAAAAGATAATTTTTCAAATAAAAAGGTCTTATTTTCAAAATTACTTGTTTCACAAAGACTCAATGTTAAACAGTTTCGTTGTGTATCATGGGAAATTTCTAAAATTTCTGCTTCACAAAAGCCTTCAAAAATTTCGCAAACGAGCGTAAAGTTTGTGTTCATTTTGTTAAATATTTTGAAATAAAAAGGTCTGTAACTTTTTTCGCCTGTTCGCACGAAATAAAATCAATATGACGCTGCTCTTTCGAATTTGTTTTTTCTCCGTTAACATCGTGATACGAGTTTGTCAGAGGCGAGTACAATGAAAAATATTCATCATCGCGACGATACTGACGACCTCCCGATGTTCTGTGCATAATTCTGATTTGAAAAAGTAGTTTACCTTCTTTTGATACATTCATTAGCTTTCCTTTCGCATTTTCAGTATTTGAAATGCTTGTCGAAAAATTCTTCTTATTCAACTCAAAAGAAATATTTTGAAGGCAATCAGCGGATTTTTCTAAGGAGTTTTTGAGATGTTCGGGCAATAGATTTTGTAAATAACTTTCACAATCTGTTGTCGGAAATGTAAAAAATTCATTCATTTTCATTAAAGTACAAAACTCCGTTTTTTCCTCATCCGACAGGCTTTCACCGCGTAAACATTTGTTTTTCAACACTTGAAAGCGCAATTTTTCCGGTTCAGTGGTTTCATTTTTTTGTGCAAAATAAACCCCAAAAATGCCCAAAAAAGTAAGAAGAAAAATGAATATGAGGAATCAAAAGGGCTTTTTCTGATGCCTGAAATTGCTTGCCTCGTGTTGTTTGCTTCGGTTTGTCCCTTATTTATTTTTGGTTCATTGACGAGCATGGCGTTGTTTTTTACAAAACTACATTTTATTTTTGTTCATTCAAAATTATTTTAGCCTTTGAATGATTTTTTTTCTCAGGATTTTATTCCCTTTTTAGTTATATTTTCGTGTATTTGTGGTTCAAAAATAAAACACTACCAATATGGACTTCGTACGAAAAAAAATTTGAGCCAAAAGGCTTTGATAAAAAAGAATATCAGCGACTTTTTCATCTTCATCGAAGCGAAT
>JBPOJO010000478.1:0-15793 GCA_052033485.1 Bacteroidota bacterium
TGCGTTGCGGCATATTTTGTCAAATCATACAGCCCGTTTTTTTTCGGTAAATTTCTTGATTTTAATTGTGCTTCGGTGATTCCGAAACTTGCTTCCGCCATCGTTTTCATTTTTCCTTCCGCCGTTACGCTTGCGGAACTCCCCGAATAGGTCGTCAATAAAAAAGCAGTGCGGTCAATGTCCCATTTATAGCCGTTTTGTTTGGCAAGATAAATTTTCAAAGTGCTGCCCTCATGCACCATATCAGTCGAATAGACGAGGTTAGATTGCCCTTTGTGTTCTTTAACAATTTTTAATTGATAATTACCCGGCGTTCCTTTTTTTTCGATTTCCCATTTGTATTTTACGCCGTTTCTGTCCACTGTTCCGCGCGGATTTTCTTGCTTAATGTCAACAAAAACCTTGTTTTCTGTTGATTTTTCATTGCTTGCAGTCGTAAAGCCAAAAATGCCGAAAGATGCGAGCGCAAAAGTTAACAATGCGGATTTTAACAAAATAAATTTCATCGGTATAAGGTTTTAAGTGAAAATTCAAATTTACAAAAAAAATATCAATTTTCATTCCAATAAAAGGTATTTTGATGAAAAATCAACAAGCGACAGCTTTCGGCGAAAAAATCGAAGCAAAACTGACGATTAAAAAAAACGAATGTTCTTTGTGAAATTTGCCGTGCTTGTTTGCGTCTTCGCAAGAACACCCAAATAGTGTTTAACACTTGTTTGCAGGAACACTCAAAGATAAATGATTGTAATTTATTGAAAATCAATTATTTAAAAAAAAATTATTTGTGAAGCCCAAATGGGAATAAATGACAGAAAAAAATGTATATTGCGACAAAAAACAGATTATTTAACTTTTAATTCGTCAAAAATGAAATTTTTATCTGCCCTGCTTGTATTTTTAATGTTGTTTAATTTTTCTCTTTGTTCGCAAAATAATGAGGCAAAAGACCGCGAATTATTGCGAAAAATTTACGACGAGGCTTTAATGCGCGGAAAATGTTATGAACAACTGCGTTTTCTCTCCGAAGAAATCGGCGGACGGTTGAGCGGCTCTCCGCAGGCTGCCGCTGCAGTGGAATTTTTGCACGGCGAACTCAAAAAAATGGCACTCGACAGTGTTTGGTTGCAGCCCGTGATGGTGCCGCATTGGGTTCGGGGCAATAAAGAATTTTGCAGGGTTATCAGCCCTTTTACAGAAAATTTGCGAATTTGCGCACTCGGCAACTCCGTCGGTACGCTCGAAGGAGGTATTTCGGCGATGGTAGTTGAGGTAAAATCAGAGGCTGAATTAGAAAAGTTGGGGCGTAAAAATATCGAAGGAAAAATTGTTTTTTTCAATAAAGCCATGGACGCTTGTCATATCAGCACGTTTAAAGCTTACGGAGAAGCCGCTTGGCAGCGTGTTTGGGGGGCATCAAAAGCGGCTTCTTACGGTGCGGCAGCCGTCATTGTGCGCTCGCTCGGCTTGCGTGAGGACGACTATCCGCATACGGGCGTGATGGTGTATGACGAAAAAAGTCCGAAAATCCCTGCCGCCGCCCTCAGCGTGCGGGCGGCTGAGCGGCTGAGTAAAATTCTCAAAAAGCACCCCGAAATGACATTGGAGCTTGAAATGAATTGCGAAATGTTGCCCGATGTGCTTTCTTACAACGTCATCGGAGAAATAAAAGGCAGTGAATTTCCCGAAGAAATTATCCTTGTCGGCGGGCATATTGACGCTTGGGATAACGGCGACGGCGCGCACGACGACGGCGCGGGCTGCGTACATTCAACCGAAGTTTTAAGGATTTTTAAAGATTTAGCCCTCAAACCGAAGCGTACCGTTCGTTGTGTTTTGTTTATGAATGAAGAAAACGGTTTGCGCGGCGGCTTAAAATATGCGGAGGAAGTGAAGAAAAAGAGCGAAAAACACCTTGCCGCTATCGAAACTGACAGAGGCGGATTCACGCCGCGAGGTTTCGACATTACGGAGACGAAAGATGGGCAAATAAAGGCAATGCGTTCTTGGTTGAAGGTTTTTTCGGAATTTGACATCGAAAAAATTTCGGCAGGCGGCGGCGGCGCAGACATCGGTCCTTTGCTTAAATTAGGCGTTCCGACCATCGGCTATGTGCCTGATTCACAGCGATATTTCGACTATCATCACACCGAAATTGATAAATTTGAGGCGGTGAACAAGCGCGAACTCGAACTCGGTGCGGCAGGGATAGCATCTCTTGTTTGGTTTTTGTCAGAATACGGTTTTCAAGGCTATTAATTTTGTCCTCCGTCAGTTCGGAAAAACAAGCACCGCGTAGTTGATGCCCGGAAGCGCGGTGCTTATGCTTTAAAAAACAATCAATTTTGGCTTATTTTGCAAAATTTCTTCAATTTTTTGCATCACCTCCTCCGTCATATTGTCAATTTTTTTCAAAGAACGCATATTTTCAATCACCTGCAAGGGTTTTGATGCACCCGTAATTGCCGTACTGACGTTTGGATTTTTAATACACCAAAGTAACGCCATCTGCGCCAAAGTCATACCGATTTCGCGCGCAAGATTTTGCAGAATAATAATTTGTTTTTCACGCCTGACCGCCTCATCGCCGACAAGTTTGTCGTAGAGCCACCCCATACTTTCGGCAGCAAGTTCGGCGCGAGTGCCGCGAATTTGATGCTCTTTGTCAATGTATTTCCCTGTGAGTAAGCCGCTTGCCAAAGGCGACCAAATCGTTGTGCCAAGTCCGTAATCCTGAAAAATTCGGGCATATTCGTTTTCCATGCGCTCGCGGTGAAACATATTGTACTGCGGCTGCTCCATTGTCGGCGGAATTAAGCGATATTCGCGTGCAAAACCGATTGCAGCCTGAATCTCTTGCGCCGACCACTCGGATGTGCCCCAATACAAAATTTTTCCTTGTCGAATGAGGTCATTCATTGTCCAAACAGTTTCTTCAATCGGCGTATTTCGGTCGGGGCGATGGCAAAAATACAAATCAAGATAGTCCGTTTCTAACCTTTTTAAGGAAGCATGACAAGCCTCTGTTAGGTGTTTTCGACTCAAACCTTTTTGATTCGGCAGTTCACCGCCCCAAAAAACTTTGCTCGACAAAACGTAAGTATCGCGTTTCCAAGCATTTTTCTTCAAAATTTTGCCCATCAGCGTTTCGGATTTTCCCGCCGCGTAGACTTCCGCATTGTCAAAAAAATTCACACCGGAATCATAAGCACTGACCATACAAGCCTCGGCAGTTGCCTCGTCTATTTGTTTTCCGAACGTCAGCCAAGAGCCGAAAGATAAAACGCTCACTTGCAAGCCGGATTTTCCGAGCCTTCTGTATTGCATCATTTTTTTTTAAATTTTTTTATATTTGTTAAAACTACGGCGCGCTTAAAAAGCGTTTGTTGTTTTTTTTTGAAAAAATTTCGACATTTTGCTAAAAAAAATATTTTTTAACAAGAAACGAACATAAAAATATCATGCCCGTAAAAGTAAGCAAGTTTTATTTTTTTTTGTGCAAATCAAAAAAAAAACGATTTATTTTGCAGACTTGTGCAAAATTTTTGAAACTGCCGCAAAAAACCTAAGTATTTGCACAAAAATAATTGAGTTTGTTTGCAATTAAAAACACACTTTTGCCTAAAAATTGGGTGAAAACAAAACACAAAAACAGGGTTTTCGCCGCCTAAGGCTGCCTTACATATCAATTTAGGTTTTTAAGTTCGCACAGCTTACTTACAAAAAAAATTAAAAAAATGCTTTATTTCAATCAAAATGTTTATATTTGCGTTCTGACAATAAATTTTATCAATTCGGCGGAAATCAATGGAATACAAAGATTATTACAAAATACTCGGGGTCAATAAAAATGTCAACGAAGCAGAGCTAAAAAAAGCTTATCGCGATTTAGCCAAAAAATATCACCCGGACAAAAATCCGAACAACCCCGCTGCGGAAAAAAAATTTAAAGATATTTCTGAGGCTTATGAAGTTTTGAGCGACCCGCAAAAACGCCGTCAATATGACTCCTTAGGCAGTCGTTTTCAACAATTTCAAGGTCAAAATAATCGTCCCGATTTTGCCGATAAATTTCAAGATGTGGATTTTAAGGATATTTTCGGCGAAAGATTCACCGATTTTTTTAAAAATGTTTCCGGTATATTCGGCGGCGAAGGCAGCCCTTTTCAGCGTGCCGAAAAAGGAGAAGATGTTGAGGCACTTGCACAAATCACGCTCAATGAAGTTTTTACGGGCACCGAACGAGTTTTTGAATCACCGCAAGGCAAAATTCGATTCAAAATCAAACCCGGCGTTGTTGAGGGGCAAACTTTGAGGATTATCGGAAAAGGCAAAAACGGCAAAAACGGCGGTGCTGCCGGCAATTTGCTTGTGAAAATTAAGATTGATAAAAATGCAACAATTGAACGCAAAAACAACGATATGTACCTCGACGTGCCTGTCCGACTTTACACGGCTTTGCTCGGCGGAAAAATTACGATTGATACGCTCGGCGGCACTGTTGCGCTCACTTTGCCCGCCGAAACGCAGAACGGTAAAGTTTTGCGCGTCAAAGGCAAAGGTTTTCCCGTGTATGATAAAGCAGGCGAATTGGGTGATTTGTACGTGAAAATTCGTGTGAACTTGCCCGAAAATTTGTCCGAAAAGGAACTTCAACTTTTTAAAGAACTGTCAAAACTCAGACCGTAAAATTGTATGCAGAAACCACATGAAATTGACATTAATGCTTTTCGCGAGTACTTGGAAAAAGAAAACGAGAGTTCGCTCCGGCACGAATTGCATTTCGGCGAATCTTTCGCCCTTTCGGGCAGCTCCGACCTCGAAAATGAGCTTGTCCTGAACATCGCTTTTTTATTTCGCGAATCTTTCAGATTGCAAGGAAAAGTTTACGCGCAAAACCTTAAATTAGAGGTTATTCCGTATATTTTTTACACATATCCTGACGTGATGCTTTGTCGCGATGAGCGCGACCGCGAAAAACGTTTTGCCAAAAATTTTCCTTCCGTCATCATTGAGGTAGTCTCGGAAAAAAATGACTATCACGCGCGCGGCATTAAATTGAAAAATTATCTGCAAATTCCGACATTAGAGCATTATTTGATTGTTTCAAGCAATGTACGTTTTATCGAACATTATTCAAAACAATCCGGTGAAAATTGGCTTTATAAGACGGTAAAAAAAGGCGAATTAGAAGTTTTAGGAAAAAAATTTCTTTTCGAGCAGATTTACGGCGATTTCGCAAACGACGCTAATGCTGTGAAGCATTAAAAAAACGCATTAAAAAATGACTTTTTCTCAAAATGTATCGGAAGCGTTTAAATCCGTTTCCGAAAATAAACTGCGAACAGGGCTGACGGTTTCAATTATCGCAATCGGAATCACGGCACTTGTAGGTATTTTGACCGCTCTCGACAGTGTCGAAAATGCCGTAACTTCGGGATTAGCCGGTCTCGGCGCGAATACTTTTGAAATTGAAGACCAAAATCAGCAAAGACGCTCCCGAAAAGGCGGAATTGTTGAAAAAAGGCAAAAAGCCATTACTTTTTTTCAAGTCGAACAATTTCTCAAACGTTTTAATGCCGAAGAAAACATCACCGTTTTCACTTATGCAAAACAAGCCGCCGAGATAAAAGCAGGTGCAAAAAAAACAAACCCGAATACTGCCGTCATTGGTACGGACGATTTTTATCTGCCTTGCAAGTCGCAAAACCTCGCTTTCGGGCGCAATTTTTCGACTTCCGAAGTGCGCTACGGTGCAAATACCGCCATTATCGGCGGTGAAATTGCCGAAAAATTGTTTCGCGAACAAGCCGCAGCTCTCGACCAAGAAATCAGTATTGCCGGCGCAAAGTTTAAAGTTATCGGTATTTTGGAAAAAAAAGGCGGTCTCGGCTCCTCTGCAAGTGCGGACAGAACCGTTCTCGTTCCGCTCAAAAATGCGCAAACACTC
Source organism: Bacteroidota bacterium (assembly GCA_052033485.1). Lineage (GTDB taxonomy): Bacteria > Bacteroidota > Bacteroidia > Cytophagales > Bernardetiaceae > JBPOJO01. Next base: position 5,951 of record JBPOJO010000478.1, read on the forward strand.
GGCACGCAATCGGCTGATTTTATTTACAATATGACTGTATTTGTCAAAAATCCCGCAAAGCTCAACTTTGCCATGGAAGAAGCCCGCGGTTTGATGCGCAGAATCAGAGGCGACAAATCCGGCGAAAATGACAGTTTTGTCATCAGCCGCAGCGAATCTCTTGCTTCTTCAATGAGCGAAACAAGCGGATTGTTAAAAATCGGCGGCTTCGGTATCGGTTTGATAACTTTGCTCGGCGCGTCTATCGGCTTAATGAACATCATGCTTGTTTCCGTTACCGAACGCACACGCGAAATCGGAATCCGCAAAGCTATCGGAGCAAAACCGAGTGATATCCGCAAACAATTTTTAACGGAAGCCATCGCAATTTGTCAAATCGGCGGACTTATCGGCATTATTACCGGCATCGGAATCGGCAATTTGACGGCAATTTTTATCGGCGCGGGAGAATTTTTTGTACCCGTAACATGGCTGCTCGTCGCACTTGTACTCTGCGTTTTGGTCGGTGTTTTTTCGGGATTTTATCCGGCTTATAAAGCCTCAAAACTCGACCCTATTGAGGCTTTGCGCTACGAGTAATTTATTTTTTTATAGTTCAATGTAATAAATTTTTTATTTTTGCATTTTTTTCGGCAAAATATTTGCTTTTTTTTCCAAAATTACATACATTTGGGCAATCCGAAAAATTATGCAAGTTATGCTCCGGTTCATCTTTTGTCTGCTCTTTTTTTCTCACACCGTTTTTGCGGGCGGTGGGGCTGACAGCCTTAAACTTGCTATGGAGAATAAAAAACTCAAAGACAGTTCGCAAATCGGACAGGAAATAATTGCCTTAAAAAAAAATATCTTCCAAAATCCGGATTCCGTCTATAATTTGGCTTTTCACTTGTCAAAATACTCCAAACAAATGGGGTTTCAGCGCGGAGTGGCAGATTTGCATATCATTATGGCATCGGTTTGGGGTTTTCGCGGAAATTATGACAAATCTACCGAGTTTTACAGTCGAGCGTTTGAAATTTATGAAAGATTGAAGGACAAAAACGGCATTTCGCGCGCCTACATGGGCATGGGCAATGCGTTTTTGGCACAAGAAAATTACCGAAAAGCCATTGAAATTTACAACAGCAGCTTACAATTAGCCAAAGAAGTCAATAATCCGCAAACGATTATTACGAATTATTTAACTATTATTAACTGCTATAATCAACTTGAAGAAATCAAAATGTCTTCCGAATACCTCAAAGAAGCCGAAATGTACATGTCTACGCATAAAACGGAGGAAAAATATACGGATTTTCTCGACATTAACAGAGCTTTTGTTTTCGGAAAAACCGGCAGGCATAAAGAGGCAATTGACATTCTGACGCGCGTGGAAGAAAAGGCAATACAAAAAGGCGAACATTCGATAGTCATGGAAATTTCTTTGCAAAAAGGGGTGATTTTTTTGGACATCAATGATTTTAATCAGGCGTATTATTATTTGAAAAAATTTGAAGAACTCAGCCATCAACTCAATTCGACTTTTTACAAAAATAAGGCTTTGAAGGAATTGATGCGTTTTTTTGAGAAGAAAAAAGATTACACAAACGCCTACAAATACGCTCGCCGCTATGCCGATGCACAAGACAGTATGCACAAAAGCATTAATAAGGCGGCTTTTTACCAATTTGAATCAAATTTTGAATTTGAAAGGAAAAATAAAGAAGTCAGCGGATTGAAAAACGAAAATGTTTCACAAGGGGCGGCACTTAAAAAAATTGAAACGAGCAATTTTGTCTTAATTTTTATGGTCGGTTTTATGATTGTTTTCACGGCTCTTTCGACGTATCTGTTTATTAAAAGCTATGGAAATTTACAAAAGATTAGAAAACAAAATCAAAAAATCAATCAACAGAAAATGTCCCTCGAAAATTACTCCGTGCAGCTCGAACAAGCAAATCGCGACATTGCGCTTAAAAAGGAGCTTTTGGAGGAACGAAATCGCAATATTTTAATGATGAACGACAATCTCGAAGAGGTTGTTGCTATACGAACGCGCGATTTGGAAACCAAAAACGAGCAAATCACGCGCTACGCCTATTACAACGCTCATAAACTGCGCGCACCGATTGCTACAATAAAAGGCTTGGTGAAGGTTTTTAAGATGGTCGAAGCGCAAGCCGAAAAAGAATTGATTATTTCAAAAATAACCGAAACGAGCGAAAATTTGGATAAAATTATTCATGAAATTCAGGATATTATCGGAGAAAGGCACGAAGATGATAATTTTGTCATTAAGGAATAATTTTTTTTGTAATGATTTAGCCTTGTAACGCGGTCTAATATCAAAGTCGGAAGCTGATAGCTCGCGATACAATGTTTTGAAAGCCGGCTAAAACTTACTTTTTAGAAAAAAATCAGCCTAAAATTCACCGCCCTCATTTTTTTGTGTCAAAAACACAAGCAAAGTGAGGGCGGTACATTTTAGGCTGAACAGTCGAAAAAATCTACGAATTGCCGTTTTTCCTGCGCACTGTCTCTTTTTTGATAAGATTAAATTCGCGTCCGGATTGTCCCGCAATCGCAGTATTTTCCTCCGCGCGGCGCATGAGATAGGGCATGACAGATTTCACCGGTCCGTAAGGCACATATTTCGCAACATTGTACCCTTCGGCGGAAAGATTGTAGCTGATGTGGTCGCTCATGCCGAAAAGTTGTGCAAAATAAAAATTAGGATTTTTTTTGTCAATATTAAATGTGTGCAACAATTCCGCCAAAAGCTGCGAACTGTTTTCGTTATGCGTCCCCGCACAAAGCGCAGCGCGTTCATGATTTTCGACACAAAAACGCACCGCAAGGTCGAAATCGCGGTCGGTTGAGGCTTTGTCAGGTTGAATTGGGTCTTGATAGCCTAATGCTTCCGCACGCTCGCGTTCTTTTTCCATGTACGCACCGCGCACAAGTTTTGCGCCGAAATAACAGCCGTTTTCGGTTACATAGTTGAAATCCGTGCGAATTTGCGCCAATTTTGAATGACAATACATTTGATAAGTGTTGTAAACAATCGCCGATTTTTGATTGTATTTTAACATCATAGCTATCACCAACTCATCAATCGGTTTTTGCGTCCAAGTTTCTTCGGCATCAATAAAAAGGCGAACATTTAAGTCGTGTGCCGTTTTGCAAACATTGTCAACACGTTTTTTTACACGCTCCCATGCTGCAATTTCCTCTACGGAGAGTTGATTTTCAGATTGGATTTTTTCCAAAAGCGCGATATCCGCTAAACCTGTCATTTTGAACACACTAAACGGAATTTCGGCAGAACCTGCCGCCCTTTTAACGGTCGCAATAGTTTCGGCTTCTGTCGCGTCAAAACTTGCTTCGTTTATTTCTCCCTCAACGGAATAATCCAAAATAGTTCCGATGTTGTACTTTGAAAGCTTTTTGACAGTTTTTTCACAGTCTTGAATGCTTTCGCCGCCGCAAAAATGGGCAAAAATGGTGCTTTTCACGATTCCCGTTACGGGCAAACCGGCTTTGAACGAAAATTGCAAAAACTTAGTGCCGACGCTGACAAGAAAATTGCTGTTCATCATCGAAAAAAGCCAATACATTCGTTTCAATTCCGCGTTGTCGCGTGTTTGAAAGGCGATTTGCGTATTTTCGAACGTCGGTAAACTTTTGGTAAGTGCGCTCATGAAATATGGGGTTTTGTCGCGCAAAGGTATGCAAAAAAATACAGAGTATAAAAAAAAATGCAAAATAATTCGCGAAGCAAATTTTCTGCGTTGTGAAATGTTATTTTCCTAACCAACTTTCGGGATTCAGTTTGTCTTGATTGCGCCAAAGTTGAAATTCAAGCTCGGAAACGCCGTCGTCTTGTGTTAAAACAGTCGCGATTTTTTGCTTTGGTTTCACTTTATCTCCCGTTTTAACAATTACATTGCTTACTTTTGAATAGACGGAAAAATATTCGCCGTGTTGAATAATAATCAAGCCCCCGCGCCCTGCAACATCGCTCACATCAACAACAGTGCCCTCAAAAATGCTTCTCACCGATTCGCGCGCTTCGGTGCGAATATCCACGCCTAATTTCATAATCGTAATGTCTTTTAAAGCCTCATTTTCTTTTGCAAAAGGCTGCAAACCAAAGCGTGAACTGATAAATCCGTCGCGCACGGGCCACGGCAATCGCCCTTTATTTTTCAAAATGCCGAGCGTAAGATTTTTACTCTCCGTGGGCAATAATTCGGCACTGTTTGAACTGATATGCGAAGAAATCATGGTGTTCAGTTCGTTCAGGGAGTTTTTTTCGAGCCGCAATTCTTGCAAAATTTCGCGTTCTTTTTTCTTCACAACCGTTACCAAAAGGCTTTGTTCCTCTTTTAATTCCGAAAGTTGAGAAGTCTGAATTTTTTTGGCAGAAATGAGTTGCTCTTTTTCGGCAAGCCCTTTTTTTAGCTCCGTTGTTCGCAAAGCAATCGTTTTTTGAACGGATTTAATTCTTTTGATTTGATTGTGGCGAAGATTTGTTAATTTTTTAAAAAAGAAAATTCTTGTTAAAAGTTGTTTGATACTTTCGGACGCAAAAATTAAAGCGGAACGGCTGTAAGAATTTTGTAATTTGTAGGCTGCTTCGAGGCTTGTCGCATATTCCTTTTTGAGGTTTTCGAGGTCATTTTGCATTGCGGCAATGACTTTTCCGCTTTTTTCGGTTTCGGCGTTGAGCCAAGTCATTTCTTTGCTGATAACGGTCAGTAAATTTTCATTTTGCCTAATCCTTTGCTCCGTTGCGGAAACGGACGAAAGCAAACGAGTCCGGTCAGATTGCGTTTTTTGCAAAATCTGATTAGTTTTGTTAATTCTTCGGAGAATACTCTTACGCTCCTCTTCCAACTCCTTTTTATTTTGAGCAAAAGCGGCATAAGTCAGTGTCAGCAAAGAAAAAAACAAAACGAAAAACACATTTACTCTCGGCATCGTGAAAATTTTGGCGTAAAATTAATTATTTTTTTGAAAATAAATACACTGCCGCCTAATTTTCCGTGCCGAAAAGTTTGCAAATCGGGCAATTTTCTTTTTCATGCCCTCTTGCGGGACAAAAACTGCGCCCGTAAAAAATTATTTGCAAATGTAATTTGTTCCAAATAGCTTCGGGAAAGAGCTTTTTGAGGTCTTTTTCGGTTTTTTCAACATTTTTGCCGTCCGACAAGCCCCACCTTTTTGCCAAACGATGTATATGCGTATCCACCGGAAAAGCGGGTACGCCGAACGCCTGCGACATGACAACGGAGGCGGTTTTGTGCCCTACACCCGGCAATTTTTCCAATTCTTCAAAACTCTGCGGCACATTTCCGCCGTGTTGTTCGCAAAGAATCTCCGACAATCGGTGAATCGCGCTCGATTTCTGCCCTGACAAGCCGCAAGGACGAATAATATCGCGAATTTCCGCCACCGGCAAACTCGTCATTTTTTTCGGATTATCCGCCCGCGCAAAAAGAGCAGGTGTAACCTGATTGACCCGAACATCGGTGCATTGCGCCGAAAGCAAAACGGCTACAAGCAAGGTGTAAGCGTCCTTATGCGCAAGCGGAACAGGCGTTTCGGGAAAAAAATTTTCGAGCATCTCGGCTATTTTTGCGGCTTTTATTTCCGCAGAAATTGTATCGGGCATGATTTTGATGTAATTTTCTGTGCACTGCGTTTTTTTCGCATAAAAAACAGCGATTTTTGACAGAATGACAAAGTTTTGTATCTGTTTAGCCGGAATGTACCGCGAGCTTTAGCTTGCGGATTGAAGAAACGAGCTATTCGGCAACAAATGAATGTTGGGTTGCAAGCTAAAGCTCGCGCTACATTCTTGGTCAAACCGACTAAATAATTACAAAATTTTTATGATTGAAAAAATCAACATTGGCTTAAAAATTCTGCTTTTCTTGAAATCTTGTCAAATTTTTAACAATGCTGTTTTTCACGATTTAATAAAATCGCACAGTTTTTAATAACGCCCTGACAATATTTCGTAAAAACGTTTTACTTCTTCACGCTCCAAATCCCAAGCATTTTTCCGGAAATAATTATTTTTGACAAATAAAATTGCCTCCGTATAGCTCTGAATTTTATCGAGTGCCTCAATCGCCTCGCTGTATTCGGCACGGCTGTCGTTGAAAAGTACGCGAATAAAATCAAACTCTAATTCTTGCGGAATGAGCAAACGAAGAGAAGTCAAATCGGTATTTGTTTCGCTGACAAAAGCAGGAGTTTCAGTTTCTTCGACCGTATTTTCGGCAAATTGTGTGTTTGTTTCCGCGCTTGTTTCAGCATTTTCCGAATAAATATCCGAAAGTGTAAGCGGTTCATAATCAGTGAATTGACGCAAAACAAAAGCGGGACTGTCAAAGTCTTTATTTTGTTCAAAAGCCATTTCGGTTGCCTTTATTGCTGTTTCGCGCGAGATATTTCCGTCGGCGGAAGCGGCGGATTTGAGCAAATCAAAAAGGCGGCTTTTGAGGTGTTGATGTGTTGTGATGAATTTAAAAGCAGGGGACAAATCTTTGATGAAATTGAAAGAATCGCCTTTCGAAGAAATAAGTTCAAAGTAAAATTCTTTCGGATTGAGCAACAAAAGAAAAGTTTTTTTGACCGCAACTTCAAGTGATTTGCCGAGAAAAGCCTTGTCTAAGGTAAAGTGCCGCGACAAAACATTAAAAAAATTATCAAGGGCGTTTTTTACCTCCGCGTCGCGAAAGTCAAAATGTGCGAGGTGAAAATTCTTTTTACTCTCTGCCCAAAGTACAAAAGTTTGCTCCATCAAAAAATGGTTGACTTGTGCAACAGGGACTAAATTTTCCAAATCTTTAGCACTGACATACTCCTGCGTGCTGCCGAAGGTATTTTCGACAGCTCTTATCGCCGTTTTTTGGGCGTAAACTGCAATATTTTCCTTGTTTAATGCTCCCATTGTTACCATATTTTGCCGCAAACTAAGAAAAAAAAAACAATTAGACAATTTTTATCAATTTTCTTGCTGAAAATTTTGTAAACTGTACAAGGAACTTCCGTCCGTTACTCAAAGCGATTTAACGGACGGAAGTCCGTTGTACAATTATTTTACTTTGTTTTTGTGTTTGCGCAATATGTACGTTTTTGAACAAAACTGTACGAATTTGGTTTGTTTTCGACTTTCAATGAACACATAAAACATTGTAAATTAAGTGTTTAAAAATTTGGGGCAAAAATTGTTATGAATATAAAAAAATTCATAACAGTCATGTTTTACAAACACATTCTCACATTTTTATGCCTTTTTTTATTTCTGAGCTCTTTCGCGAAAGCGGCGAAACAAGGAGAAATAAAAGGTTACGTTTTTGAAGCGTCCGGCGCGCCTCTGCCTTTCGCAAATGTTTTATTGCTCAAAAAAGGCGATTCCGTCATGCTCAAAGGGGCTATTTCCGACGAGCAGGGGCTTTATTTTTTTGAAAAAATCCTCCCCGGCGAATATGTCCTTTCCGTGCGCATGATAGGCTATCAAACGCATAATATTCCCGTCAAACTTGAAGACAAAAGCATTGAAATTGAGGCAGTTACATTAAAAGAGGCGGAATTAAGCGTCGGTGAAGTTACGGTCAGAGCCGCTAAACCGATGATTGAAATGAAGAGCAGCGCGATTGTTTTGAATGTTGCGGCAAGTCCGATTTTGAACACGGGAACGGCTTTTGAGGCGATTCAACGCGCCCCCGGCGTTTCGACTGACCAAAACGGGCGAATTTCCTTGCGCGGAAGGGCAAATGTCAATGTTATGATTGACGGGAAAATGACTTATCTTTCCTCCGAAGAAGTGTTAAAACTGCTCCAAAATACGCCCGCAACGGATATTGAAAGCATTGAAGTCATGCAAAATCCGCCCGCAAAATACGATGCCTCAGGCAATGCCGGCGTAATCAACATTAAATTCAAACGCCCCGACGACAGGGGGTTGGTCGGAAATGCTTCCGTGAATGCCGGATACGGACTCTATTATAAGGCAGGCGGCAATCTGAACCTCAATTATCGCAGCCCGAAAGCGGATATACTTTTTTCTTACAGCGGCAACGTCGGAGAAGGCTATGCGTCTTTGGATATTGACAGAAAAATCCCGAACGGGGAAAGTTTTACAAGATTTGTGCAATTCAGCAATATGAAACGCTATCGCTACGGGCACAATTTTAAAACCGCAGTTGATTACAATTTGAGCAAAAAAACTTCGATTGGTTTCATGGTCAATGCTTATTTATCAACGTGGAACGAAACCGCAAGCAGTCAAACCGACATTCTCGGCAGCAATCCGAACAGCTATAATTTACTTTCGGGCTTAAACAAAGGACTTGAACCGACAAATAATTACAGCGGAAATGTTCATTTTAAACACAATTTTGACAATAAATCCGTTCTTACGTTTGATGCGGATTATTCAAAGTGGAACGGAAAAGGCAATCAAAACATTGATAATCGCTTTACACATACGGAATTAAACTCCGAAACGGAAGAGCCGCTTTTGCTCAAAATGGACAATTCCCGCGACATTAACATTGCCGCATTTAAAGCCGATTATGTCAAACCGATAAGCGAAAAAACTACGCTTGAAGCGGGTTTAAAAAGCAGTTTTGTACGCACGGACAACGACCTCTTCGCGACTACGCCCGTGAACGGTGTTTGGACAAAAGACGAAAATCGCAGCAATCATTTTCTTTATACAGAAAATCTCTACGCGGGTTATGTGAGTTATGCCACAAAAATTAACAAAGTTTCACTTTCCGCCGGACTGCGCGGTGAGTACACCTATTATGACGGTTATTCGGAAACGCTCAATCAACGCAACAAACGCGAATACATGAGTTTTTTCCCCAATGTCAGCATTGAATATGCGGCAAGCGACAAACACCAATTCGGCATCACGTACAGTCGCCGCATAGACCGCCCGAATTACCGCGATTTGAACCCTTTTGTATTTATGTTGGACAAATACACCTATCAAAAGGGTAATCCGTTTTTGAATCCGCAATTTACGCACTCGGTTGAATTGGGCTATACTTTTATGGGCAGTATGAATGTGAGTTTGTCCTACGGCAACACAAACAGCGGCATAACGGAAGTATTGGAGCAAGACAATGCGGCGCAGGCGACGTATCAAACGAATGCAAACCTTAACCTGATGGAAAATTACGCACTTTCGGTTTCTGCTCCGTTTCCGCTCCGCAAATGGTGGTTTTTGTATGCTAATGTGAATGCTTTTTACAATAAAGTCAGTTCGCCGTTTTCACAAGGGGAGATTAATACCGGAAAATTGACGGCAATTTTGAATTTGAACAACACTTTTTCACTTCCGCATGACATCAAGTTAGAGGCGAGCGCATATTATCAGTCGCCGCTCATCTACGGAATTTTTGATTTGAAAAGTCAATATCAATTTGATTTAGGGGTTTCAAAAAAATTCGGAGATTGGAATGTACGTCTTTCGCTTGCCGATGTTTTTGATACGCGCGAAAATCGTGTAAAAATTAAGCAGGGCGACCTCGACGTTAATATTGTCAATAAATGGGAAACGCGCGTTGCTCGCATCAATCTTTCGTACACTTTCGGCAACAGCAAACTCAAAATGTCAAAAGCAAGAAAAACGGCTGCGTCCGATATTGAACAAAGGGTAAAATAAGGGGAAATTTGCCTTTTTTTGAGAACACGCCGAAAAAAGTCGGCGTGTTTTTTTGCATCAATGAAAAAATAATTTCCGAAGAATATTTTGATACTACGGTTACTGTTTTTAATTTTGAGTTATATAGTCTTCATAACTACTTCGTAGGGAAGACTTGTGTTGTGGTGCATAAT
>JBPOJO010000054.1:0-12276 GCA_052033485.1 Bacteroidota bacterium
TTTTTGTTTGATAATTGCGATAACCAATTCATTGTTATTCGTGTGAGTTTTTGCAAATTCAATAACAGTATCAGAAATTTCTTTTTCAAAAAAACTTGCCGACGAAAGTAAAATAGCTTTGCGAAAACTGTTTTCTGCTTCATAAGCAAAGGTAATCTCATGTTTACTTTTTAAGTAATCAATCAAAGAGTTACCACTTTCGTATTGTTGGTCAATAATTGTTTTCTTGTTCTCCGTCATGAACTTAAAATCTGTTTTGCTAACTTAAATCTGTTTTCAATATTTGCTTTAGCAGCGGAATTACTTTGTGTAGATTTAATGAAGTCCGGATTCGTTTTTAAGCTGTCTATTTTTTCTGCCGATGTTTTCTTAATATTTAAATTCTTGCCGTTTACAGCATCTTGGCATAATGCAACAAAAATTGCCTCGAAAACTGTAATACTGAATTTACCCGAGACAGAAATAAAAGCTTTGGGATAAATAGAAATGATGTAATCGCAAAACGCTTCAAAAAGTTGCTGAAAATAGGACAGTTCCGAAAGATTAAAATTTTTCGATTTTTTTGAAAATTGATTTAAAAACCCTGTCATTGATGACGTATAGCCGTTAAATTCTATCAACATCGCAAATCCTCTTAAAAGTATTTCTACATCTTTCATGTGCACATCAGGCTGAATTTGGTCTAAAAGGGTTCTCCAATTTTTATTCATATTAATACTGTAAAGATTGTTGTAAAACTTTGAGTGATACAAGCTTGTTCTGATTTCTTGCGCTCTGAGAACAACTCCGCCGGTGTTTAACCTGTTAAAAATTTCAAACATGGCAGAATCGTCATTTGTCGGAAAATTTTGTTTAATCATTATATTTCTGACTGTACGCATATCAAAACTATTCTTAAACTCTCCTAAAGTGGCATAGTTAAGACCGTGTAATTTATTTTTTTCAATCTGTCCGGCTTCTTTTAGATTTAGATTAAAGTCGTCAAAAAACTCATCATTGCACAGTACCTCATCAGGGAATTTGCTGCTCTTATCAAATATATGCCTTAATTCAAATCTTTTTTCCTTCTTGGGAAATCTCATTTTAGAGAAAAAATACAGTGTTAATAATCTTTGCTGCCCGTCAATGACTAAATAGCTGTTTTTGTCTTCTTCGTATAGAAAAACTTGCGGAATTGGTAAACCGATAATTATCGATTCAATGAGCTTTGAGGCTCTTTTGATGTCCCAAATATAATTTCTTTGAAATGCAGGAATTTTAAACAAGCCTGATTCAATGAAATCAATTATAGTTTTTGTATTAAAGTCGTTGGGCGTTGAAGTAACGTCGTATTCTCTAAATGAATAAGCAATTCCCTCTTCGCTGTCATCTTGATACCATTTATTTTCAGTAACTTCTTCCTTCTCTTGTTCCATATTTTAGTTGTTTTTTTTGCAGTCTTGAATAATTTCGAGCATAAAAACGAAATGCTGCTACATGCCCGCAAGCTATCAAGTAAAAAACGCTTTTCCAAATTTTTCTTGATAATTAATACTTTTTTTAGAAAAACGTATGTTCAGAAAAACCATTTCGCAATTTTTTCTGAACTTTTACACCGATACTTGATTATTTGTTCCCAATTACAGCTTTTGACAAAAGGTTTGACGCATTTTTGTTGCGAAAAACTATAAAAAAGTCTTATCAAGGGCGAATCGTTGGTGAAAAATGTTGCAAAAAAGCAAAAAAGAAACGCGCTTTTTTATTGCTAATTTTTTTTCAAAATCCTTGTTAAGTCTGCCTGAGCCGCTGCGATTGCGGGCAGCAAAGAAGCCAAAACAGCTATTATTATCAAGATAAATGAAAAAATAAAATCATTTTCGTCGTATTGAAAAAATTCCGGCGACATCTGAAAATGGGTTTGTAAATAATTTTTGGCAAAAAATAAAATTGCAAGATGCGAAACAGCTCCCGCTAAAACACCCGCAAAACTGACCAAAAACGCCTCCCCGACAACAATAAAGGCAATTTCTCGTTTCCGCGCACCGTTGATGCGCAATAAAGCAAGGTCAAATTTTCGCTCCGAAAAATTGGCTAAAAATGAAAAAAGTATACTCACAAAAGCCGTAAAAACAATACAAAGTGAAAAATAATATAAAAGGTCTATACCGCCCGAAATTAAAGTTTTTAATTTTAAAACTTCTGCTGCCGGCGAAGCCGCTAAAAGTTCGGTATTTTTGTTAATCATGTTCGGCATCATCAACGCACCCGTTGTTCCTTTTGCTCGCACCAAAAGTGCGGTAATTTCCTTATTTTCAACACTTTCCCCCGCATGCTCCTCCTCATGATGTGCGTGAACATGCCAATAACTTTCAAGCGGCGTGAGAATCAGCCTGTCCAAAACGGCATTTTTTTTACTTAAAATGCCCCTTACGATAAATTTGTGCCCGTGTTCGTCATTTTCGGGTGACAAACCGTGCAAGCCCGAAAATTTGCTGCCGATTGTTAAGCCGGTTGTTTTCGCTGCTTCATATCCGAGTACGACGTGCATTTCTTCCGAAAATAATTTTCCCTCCTCTAATGTCAGTCCGTAAAATTTAACAAAATTGCTGTCAGTGCCGACGATGCGAAAACCCTGATAATTGTCCCCGAGCGAAATCGGAATCGCCGTTTCGACAAAAGGACTTTGCGCAACGGAATCCGCTTTGCGAAAAGAAATATTGCCGGGAGGACTGTCAAAATGAAAAACCGTCGCGAGAATTAATTGCAGCGGACTGCCTTTTGCGCCGACAACAAAATGCAAACCTTTCGCGTGCTCAAACAAATGTTTTTCACTTTCTCTGCCGATTTGATGACTTATTAAAACAACCGCCGTGCTGAACATAATCAATAAAATGCTTAAAAACGCGGAATAACGGCGATAAATAATATTTCTGAAAATAATTTTTGAAATAAAAAGCATTATTTTTTAATTTCAAACCCCGTTATTTCCCTCCTGACACCCTACGAGTTTTGGAAACCCTTAGGGTGTCAAGTGGTAAATAACGGGGTTTAGTTTTTTTATCTGAAAGAAGGAATTCCCGTAATTTCGTTGCCCAAAATTAAGAGGTGAATATCATGTGTTCCTTCATAAGTCAAAACAGACTCAAGGTTCATCATGTGGCGCATAATCGGGTATTCGCCCGTGATACCCATTCCGCCGAGTATTTGACGCATTTCACGCGCAATATCGCACGCCATTTCGACGTTGTTGCGTTTTGCCATTGAAATCATTTGCGTTGTCGCTTTGCCTTCGTTCATTAATTGACCGACGCGCAAAGAGAGCAACTGCGCCTTTGTAATTTCCGTCAAAGCTTCTGCTAATTTCTTTTGAATCAACTGAAAAGCTGCAATCGGTTTGTCAAATTGAATGCGTTCCGCCGCATAGCGTCTCGCCGTGTCATAACAATCCATTGCCGCACCGATTGCCCCCCAAGAAATGCCGAAACGCGCCGAATCAAGGCACATCATCGGTGCGCCCAAACCGCTTTTGCCCGGCATGAGGTTTTCTTTCGGCACTTTAACGTTGTCAAAAACCAACTCTCCTGTAACGCTTGCGCGCAAAGACCATTTGCTGTGGATAACGGGCGCGGTAAAACCTTCCATGCCGCGCTCTACAATCAAACCATGTACTCTGCCTTCTTCATTTTTTGCCCAAACGACGGCTACATCGGCTTCGGGAGAGTTTGTAATCCACATTTTTGCCCCATTCAAGAGGTAGTGGTCGCCCATGTCTTTGAAATTCGTTATCATGCCGCTCGGATTAGAGCCGAAGTTCGGTTCGGTTAAACCGAAGCACCCCAACATTTCGCCGCTTGCCAATTTCGGCAAATATTTTTTGCGATGTGCTTCCGAGCCGAATTTATAGATAGGATACATGACCAAAGAGCTTTGAACGGAGGCAACGGAACGCATTCCGGAGTCGCCGCGCTCAATTTCTTGCATGATAAGACCGTAAGAAATGTAATCTAAACCGCCGCCGCCGTATTCCGTCGGAATAGAAGGTCCGAAAGCTCCGACTTCACCGAATTTTTTGATGATTTGTTTCGGAAAAAGGCATCTGTCGGCACAATCTTCAATAATCGGTAAAATTTCTTTGGCAACAAAATCGCGCATACTTGCACGAACCAATTTTTGCTCGTCCGTGAGTAAGTCGTCAATTTTGAGGAAGTCGGGGGAAACAAACTCATCTGTAATGTTTCTGCGTTTGATTTCCGTGCTATGGTTTGTGTCTTGCAAAGTCATATTTGAAAAATTTTGGCGCAAAGTTACATATTTTGTTACGAAACAAGCGAAATTTTTAAGAAGTATTTTGCCAAAAAGTGTAGGATAATGAAATGACAGAAAGAAAGCCGTATTTTTGCGCTCCGCCGCATTTTTCTTGTAAAGCCAAGCTTTTCTGCGCAAATAAATCTGCGGATTGAGAACAACAGGCTAAGCGGATAATCCTCGAAAATAATTGGAAAGAATTTCGGAGTTAGTGCTCGCAAAATTTGTTCGTTGCAAAAAAAAATTTACGCAAACACAAATATTCGCATATTTCATTATTTTTGCGATTGAAATTGAATGAATAATGAAAGAACATCAAAGCATTTTTTCAAGCAAAGAACTCAAAAGCAAGGCAAATAATGCTTTTGCCGGCGGTATCCCCAATCAAATTGAAAAAATTAAATGGATTGAAATTTGGCAGGAAAATATTTACAGCGGAAAAATAGCGCATGCAAAAGAAGAAGAGTTAAAACCTCTGTTTTTAACGCTTTTTTTTGGTGATGTTTTAGGTTATGATTACAAAAAAGCGGAGGAGTGGAATTTGGGTTTGGAAAATAAGGCTTCTTACGACAACAGCAAAGCAGACGCAGCCTTAGGTTTTTTTAAAATTAAAGATAAAAACGAGCTTGAAAAGGACGTGAGAGCCGTTATAGAAATCAAAGACGCAAGAACTACCCTTGATAAACCGCAAAACAGACCTGATTTTAAAGGAAGTGCGGTCGAACAATGTTTTATGTATGCCGCCAAATCAGGCGAAAAATGTAAATGGGTTATTGTCAGTAATTTTTTAGAAATTCGATTGTATTTGGCAAGTGATATGACCAAATACGAAAGTTTTAACATTCTCACGCTCAACGAGCACGATGAATTTTTAAGATTTTATTATTTGTTGGCAAACGGTCAATTGTTTTACAAAAACTTAACTTCTCCCGTAGACATTCTTCTTGCCAACCGTCAGGAAAAAGAAAAATACATTACCAATGAATTTTACGAAAAATACCAATATTTACGAGAAGTTTTCGTACAGCATTTAAAACTACACAATCCCGAAGAAAATCCCTTAGATTTATTGCAGTATGCTCAAACAATTATTGACAGAATTATATTTGTTTGCGTCATAAAAGATTATGAATTAATACAATACAATGTTTTAAAAAAAATTGAAACGATTGCCGAAGAAAGTTGGGCAGACGATAAAACGGAGTTGTGGGAACAACTAAAAAAGTTTTTCAAGGCTTTGGACAAGGGATTTCCGCCGCGTATACACAAATTAAACGGCGGACTTTTCAGGCAAAATGACAAAATAGACTCGCTGAAAATTAAAGACATATTTCTCAAACAATTACTTTCTTTGAGCAATTACGATTTTGAAAGTGACTTAAACATAAACATTTTAGGGCATATTTTTGAGCAATCCATCAGCGATATTGAGCATTTAAGAAGAGAAATTATCGAAAACAAAGCGGTTGAATATTCGGAAACAGATGACGAAATCATGTACACAGCTCATTCTGTCGAAACTAACAAACGCAAAAAACACGGAATTTTCTATACGCCCGAAAAAATTACGCAATATATTGTCTCACAAGCGATTGGCACGTGGCTCAACAAACAAAAAGATGCTCTCGGTATCAACCAATTGACCGAATTTCCCAAGAATGCGGAGGAAAGTAAACAACATTTGGCACTGTGGGAAAAATACATTATCGTCTTAAAAAGTGTGAAAATTCTCGACCCTTCCTGCGGGAGCGGTGCTTTTCTCACGCAGGCGTATGATTTTTTATTGCAAGAATGGTTGATTGTAACAGATGTCGTAAAAAGTCTTAAAGATGAAAAAATTAAAGCCAAAGAAAAGGGATTGTTTCAATCTGCTCCGCAGGAAAATACTCAACTAATTGCCAAAATTAAAAAAGAAATCGTCAATAATAACCTGTTTGGCGTTGATTTAAGCCCTGAAAGTGTTGAAATTACCAAGCTCGGACTTTGGATTAAATCAGCAAGCAAAAACGACTCGCTTGCATTTTTGGACAACAATATTCAATGCGGTAATTCGCTGATTGCTGACACAGAAGTTGCTGAAAAAGCATTTGATTGGTATGCCCGTTTTGCGCAGCTTTTTAACCCCGAAAAATATTTCAAAGAGGTTGAAAAGCTCAAAAAATCGGAAATTATTTTTCAAAAGGAAGAAATAAAAAAGTGGGAACAGCTCGCAATGAGGAAGGAAGTTCGTTCTGATTCGGCTGCGAAAAAAATTGCCGAAGGGCTGCAATTCATTCAAAATTTGGAGCATGAGTTGAAATCTTTGAAAGAGATTATGAAAACAAATCCTCAGCCGATTGACGGTTTTGATATTATTATCGGCAATCCTCCATATGTTCGGCAAGAAAATTTGCCCAAAGCGGAAAAACAATACCTCGCCGCAACTTACAAAAAAACCGGAAATATCAGTGCCGATTTGTACATTTATTTTTATGAAAAAGCCTTTCAGTTGTTATCGCAGGGCGGGATTTTAGGCTTTATTACGCCGAATAAGTGGTTTAAAACGCAGTACGGTAAAGAACTTCGCGTATTTTTAATACAATTTGAAATTTTACAAATTGTTGATTTTTTTGAATTGAAAATTTTTGATGATGCCGCGACCGATACGCAAATTATTCTGACGGAAAACAAAAAAAATACATCAAATTTTAACTATTATCCGATAACAAAATTGGAAGAATGGGAAAAATTTAAAATCGAAGCCGTCAGCGTAAACCCCAATGATTTTAACAGTTCGGAGTGGATTTTTGCCAAACACGAAGAATATAAAATTTTGAAAAAAATGTTTATCAATTCCGTTTCTTTGGCAGAATATACTCAAAACGGCATTGAGTACGGAATTAAAACAGGTCTGAATCAAGCCTTTATCATTGACAGATTGACGAAAGAAAAAATTGTCAATAAAGACTTTAAAAGTGCGGAGCTGATTAAGCCATACGCTTTTCCGAGTAATATTAATAAATTTTATATAGCCGAAAAAGATGAATATTTTTTCATCAATACGGGCTTTGATACAGAAATCAGCAACAAAAACTATGTCGGAATTTACGAACATCTGAAACAATTCGAAGCGGAACTCAAAAATCGTCAGGATAAAGGAAAAACGCCCTACAATTTGAGGGCTTGCAGTTATTATGACAAGTTTGAACAGCCTAAAATCATGTACATACACACAGCTTTAAACCACCATTTTTATTACGACATTGACAATTTTTATGTTAATAATTCGGCTTATATCATTTCAAATGCAGACAAATTTTTAATGCTTTGGCTCAATTCTAAAATGTTTGAGTTTTACAAAAAATTTAACTTTGTTGCTTACGGAAATCCGGAAAATAAAGGGCGTTGTAAGTTGGACTATAACAAAATGACTGAAGTCCCTGTTCCGATTATTTCAGATAAAGAAAAACAAGCATTTGAAGCCCTTTACGATAAAATATCTCCTCTGCACCGTGAATTATACAAACAAAAAAACGGCTTTACCGAAATGCTGAAAGCTCAAACAAAATCAGATAAAATCAGTAAAAAAATTGACAATTGGTATGAGTTAGATTGGCAAACTTTCCAAGCAGAACTTGAAAAATCAAATATCAATTTGAATTTAAAGAAAATGAAAGATTGGCGCGAATTTTTTAACACTGAGCAAAAAAATGCAAAATTATTAACTGATGAGATAAAAATCTTAACGCATGAGATTGAAAAAAAAATTTTCAAAATTTACGATATTTCGGCTGAAGAAATGAATGAAGTGTGTAAAATTTGACCGAAAGCAGTTAATATTTTGTAATTATTTAGCTTGTTGGCAATAGATTGTACTGTAAGCAATCATCTTGGATACCAAAAAAGCTAAATTCAGCCGGCAAGATGCCGGCAATACTATCAGGCTAAGCAGTTACGATATTTGTAAAAAAACTGACACCTCCATAAGAAATGTCAGTTTTTTGTTCGTTTAACTTGTTGAAAATCAATATTTTACAAAAAAACTTTATTCTTGCCCAAAATGAACAATTCAACACTGTTTTTAATGCAAAAAAATGAACCGGCTTCCTAAAAATCAGCGTTTCATGCCGATTATAGGTTTCACCTGTCTGACGCGCGAGTTTCTCATATCTTGTTCGATACCCGCTTTTTCGAGGTCATTTTCATCGCGGGCAGAGTATTTTCTGTTTTTCTTGTCGCGAACCAATTCCCACAAAAAGGCTTTTCCCGTGTGTTTTAACTTAATGACTGCCGGCGGCACCCCCTCTTTTACGGATGTGAGTTCTCCCTCGTACATCCCTTTTCCGAGAGATTTAAAAGTTAAAGAACTTGCAATTTTATTCTTTTTATTGATTTGAGCCAAAACTGTATTTTCCAAGTTTTTAATTTCCTCAATCGGGTACCAATCCGCTTTTGAGGCTATTAAAATGCCCTTAATTGTCAATTCGGGACTGTTTTTTGGTCTAAAGTTGAATTCAAATTCGCCGTTTTTGGTCGGGCGCACAGAAAGCACTTCCGTTTGTACCGCAAAATGTAAGTCCGCTACTTTTGAAGCAATAAATTTTGCCGCCTGTACGTCCGGTTTCATCTCCCATTCTCCTGTTTCTTTCATTTCCAAAGGTACTTCAAAACCGCCTTTAAAAAACACTTTTGCCGTTTTTCCGCCTTCTTCAAAAACAACTTTTTCACAAGATTTGTAGCCGAGTTGCTTGTCCATTAAGTAGCGAAGGGCGATATTGAGTGTGTTAGGGTCTTGAATATCCAAGACGGGAGCTTGCCCTAATTTCAAGTAAAATTTCAGTTTTTCGTCCCTGTCATTGCTTACCGTTCCTTTAATCGCGTCTTTGCTTTTGCCCTCAATACCGATTTTTCCGAGTTGAGAAACAATAAACATACCGTTAAAATAGGCTAAAATTTTTGACTCTAAGGTTTCATAAATTGTGATGTCCAAGTTCGGCATACCTAATGCCGGTTGCGCAATCAATTCCACGCGCGAGCTGTCCATCAATAAGGCAGTCGCATAATAAAGCTGAATATTGGGTTTAAATTGATTTTCAACTTTATTTTCGTCGAAAAGGATTATTTTTTTCAATTTTTCGAGGTCGGTTTTCTCAACATTCAATTCCAAGAGCTTTTTTTGCTTTGTTTCAAATATTTTTCGACCGATGAGTTCTTTATTAATCGCATCTGATTTTTCAATCACACTGTGTTTGATGAATTTGTTGCGCGATTCGGGTCCCGTGAGCGTAAGTGTATCGCCGACTATGGCAACATTGAGTTTTTTCTTTGTTGTCATCCAACTTACTTCGAGCATTTCTTCGTCCAAGAATCTGCAATCGCGTTTGCTCATGTTGTTCCACGTTGAAGTGCCGTCCTCGTGAAATTCGACCGTTCCGTCGGCAGGAGTTAAACCTGTCCATTTGCCTTCAATTTTTTCGATTCTCTTGTCTTTACAAGAAATTGTTAAAAAAAGAAAAATTACTGATGCTAAAATCGCAAAACGCATAAAAGTTTTAATTTAAAGTGATTTTTCCGAAAGTGCGCGCAAAGTTAGTCGGTTTTTGAGAATAAATTCACTTGTCGCTTATGAAATTTCCGAAACGAGTCCTCAGTTTGATTATTTTAATAATTTTCCAAAAAAGGCAATCCCCGCCTTCGCTTGTGTCCCCGCAAGCGACATTTCCCCTGCCGCACCTCTAAAATACGGCGATTCGCCATGTTTTTCCAAACCGTGCAAAAGCGATTTAGAAAATCGCCCTACAAGCTGTTTGTAAAGCCGCTGCAAAAATAAATTTGAAATTGCAGAAAATTATCGTTAAAATTTTGTTGCATCGTGTTTTTTTGCAAAAAGTTTGTTTATTTTGGGAAAATAACCGGCTGTATGAAGAACCTTTTATCGTCATTTTCTGCGTTTTCGTCATTTCTCGTTTTATGTGCGCTGCTGTATTCCTGCTCCGCGCCGACGCGCATTGACGAAAGCATCGTTTATCTCTCAAAAGAAGTGCTTCAACCGAAAGTCATTGACGTTGCGAAAGCCTTAAAAAAAGAGAGTAAAATTCACAAATTGGAGGATTTGGACATTGAAGAGGGCTACATTCAGCTTTCGGCTTCCGGCAATTTAGCCTCCGAGCAACTTTCTGCAAAAATTTATCGTGAAGAGGGTAAAATGTTCTTAATCACTGTTTTATCCGCTACAAATATTGTTCATTCACAGGAATCTATCTCCGGCTTGGAAGGACCGATACCCGCTTATTCCTTGCAAATTAAGGCTTTTGAATATGTTTCGGGCGATTGGTCAGATGTTACGGAAACAATCATTCCGAAAGAATTGCCCAATTTTTTGTCAGAATATTACAATTTTGATATGCAATCAGGTGAAAATACGCTTCCCATCACGGCACATTTTCGTAAAGACCTAATTGTTTTGCAAAGTCAAGAATTAAAAGTGGATAAAATCATTTCTTTGTTGTGGAAAAATAATCGAATGTTGGTGCATGAGGCGGTGAAAACCTTGAAAATGAAAAATGTTCACCCCGCGCTTGCCGGCTTAGAGCCGCAAGATGAAAAAATCGGGCTTTTGCTCGGCGTAACAACCAAAGACGGCTACAAAACTTATTGGCTTGTTTTTGACCAAGAACAGGCAGAATTAAGAGCCGAATTTGATTACATCATCAATCGGCAAGAAAATGACTTTTATTATTTTGACCGCGTAAAAGTCAACAGCATGAGCTTTTGCAATCGTCAAAAATGTATGCAAAATAAATCGGTTGTTGTTTATTCAAAAAAATTTGAAGAATTTTTGCACAAAAGAAAAGTAGCCTCTTCAAAAGTGAAATTAGATGTTGAAAAAAATGACAAATGCCTTGCTTCGGTCAATGACAATGAAATTTATTTTATCGGCAATAATTTTTTGGTGCTCGGTGTTAAAAATTCCTCTTGGGGCTGCACGGAAGAGAGCAAATCGGCTTATGACAGCGCGTATTTCACTTTGCGTCCGCTTACTAAAAATTTTGATGCGCGTTTAGCGTCTTACACAAGTGAAAATCGCTTAAAAAATGCGGAAAAGCAGTTGCTTCGCAAAGCACTTGCCGGTTCAAAAAGTGATGATATTTCGCTTTCCGATTTCGGAAATTATACAAGTTTTTACATCAAAAGGGAAAAAGGAACCGTCGCACTTTATGCGCAGACCTTACGCCCGACGAGAAATGCGTTTTCCTACGGCGCGCCTTCGTTTCGCCCTTGCGACACTTATTTGAGCATTGCGCCGCCTATTTTGGCAAAAAATCCCGATTTTCCGCTCAAATACGAAGTTTTACAAGGATATGTGAAAGATTTGAGGGATTGTTTTGTAGCTCCGACTCAAAATATTGTTTGTGTTCTCGACGACCGCGAGCTGCGTTTTCTCGAACCGACGGGCAAAAATGTCCTCTTTACTTTGCCGCTTTACAAAGAAATTCGCCCGCAAATTGTTTCCGCAGATTGGGTTACGGGCGATGAAGTTGATGTTTGGAATAATTTTATTGAAACAAAATACAACGCCGGTAAAACCGAAAATCTCCCGATGCCATGAAATTTACCTCAAAAAATCCGGTGCTGAAAAATGCACACGTAAGCCTGAGCGCGAGCGAAAAAGGCGGCAATTTTGTCTTTGAAATGACGTACAAAGACCATTTTGAAAACAATCAAAAAATTTATTTTTCCGCTCCCGCGCGTGATGTCGAAGCGGATATTGCTCGCTACGGCGCGCCTACCAAACTTTTCGGAAGTTTTACGAGCTTGAGCGAAAGTGAATACGAAAACCTGCTCAAAAACCGCGAAGATGCACTCAAAAACGGGCTTTTGTGTCTCGACAATAACAGCATCATGCCTGATTATGCGGCAGTGGTACGTTCGTATTATGAGCGATACGGAAAAGTTTTGGCAAAAAATATTGAAAAAAATCTTCAAAATGAAGGAAAAATGAATCGCGCCAAT
>JBPOJO010000380.1:0-2461 GCA_052033485.1 Bacteroidota bacterium
GACAAAGCTACACTCAACCTTTCCGCGCTTTCGCAAGACCTTTATATCTTAAAAATCATTACGCCTGTCGCTGTTTATACGGAGCAGGTTATCAAAGAGTAAATTTTTTCTCTTTTGTTAAAAAAACGTAAGTATTTAGCCGGCGGATTTGGAGGAAGGTATCCTGCAACAAGCGAATGCAAGGTCGCCGGCTAAAGCTCGCGCTGCATTTTGGGCAAACCGGCTAAATACTTACGTTTTTTTTTTCAGACTAAACATTTTTGAAGAATTAAGCGTACAAGGAGAAGTTTTAATTTCTTACTTAATTTTTTCAATATGGAAGTCCGAAAATCAATTCAAGGACTTGCGAATTATTTTGCCTCAGCAAACGGGCAAACTTTCGCAAAAATGATGTTAGTTTCTTTCCTTTCCGCACAATCCTGCTCCGAAACGAACATCAAGCAAACGCAGGAAAACAATTCGGAAAATGAAAAAAAATCGCTCTCCGTCAGCGATAAAAACGACAGTTTGGCGAGGGAAAAATCAAATTCAGCTTCCCGAAAGCCCGTCGGTTTAGTCTTAAAAATAGCAAAACCTGCACAAGAAGCCGATACAAACTTTACCCTTGTCGCTGAAAAAGATGCCGGTCAAAAAAAACAAAATAAGGAAGACTGCAACGCATTTTCAGCCCTTACTGCGGCAGATTCGGCTGAGGTATTTTCCTATTTTGCCCCGCCCACACAAACTTTTCACATCTCCGCTTCGCAAACAATTTCCTTGCAATGCGAACAAGGGACGGAAATTTCTATTCCTAAAAATGCTTTTGTTTTTCAGGACGGAAAGCCCGTAAATGGAAATATTGACTTGGAGGTGAGAGAGTTTTACCAAAAAAGCGATATGCTTTTGTCGGGACTTGCCACACTTTCGGACAGTTCCGTACTTGAAAGCGGCGGCATGCTTTATATGGAAGCACGCTCAAATGGGAAAAAATTAAAGTTGCAAAAAGACCTCAGTATCGAATTGAACGCGCTCAACACACAGCCCTCTCAAAAAAATGATATGTCGGTTTTTGTCTCTGACGGAAACATGAATCAGCCGCCCGCTCAATGGAAAAACACCGGAAAAGCGATAAAAAATCAGCTTAATGCAGACACGGCATCTTTGAACAACGGCATTTTGGCGTACAGTGAGGGAATGTGCTACTTTTTTGATGTGAGCATCAACAGTGATGAAGTTTGGACGGAAGGAGAAAATAAGCCGTTTTCTTTTCGACAAAGCTATACTTCGCCGCCGGCTTTTAAGAAAAAGGGGATTTTTTTAAAACCTGTTACAAATTTTCCCTATTTCAGCGATTCTGTGTCGAGTTCGAAGCAAAAATTGTTTGTTGATGTTCAAAAAGTTCGCACTGATTATTATCTTTATGAACAAGAAAATGATACCTACGAGGACGAACTTTTAGTGGAATATCATTTCAATTATGCCGAAAAAAGCCTCAAAAATTTTAAAACACTTCTTGTTCACAGCTCAAATAATGCGGTGGAAAGTGCATTTTTTGATGTTGCTTTGGCAAAAGACCCTTTCATAACACGCAAAGTTTGGGAGCATGAAGAACGCGAGACGGTGTTTTCAAATGATGTTTTTGTGCAGGTAGCCGGCGACCGTCAATGCTCCTATTCGCCGAAATTATTCCGGCTTATCGGTTCAACTGCGTGGCAAGAGGAGTTTGCAAAATATTATTTAAAAAATGTTGCAAAAGGTGCAAAAGGTACGGTAGTGTTAAAACGAAAAATTAAGCTCAGTGCCGAAATAAAGCGCGTAAATACCGAAAATTACTATGTCGGCGAAAAATCATGGCTCACGGAGGCGCAGGTGAACAATAAAAAAGCTGAAATTCAGCGAAAAATTCGCTCGGAACAAGCCGCAATCAATAAAAGATTGAAAGCTGTGAATGACAGTTTGAGCGCAATTGAGATAAAAAATGCAGTGGTTACGCAGCAAAATTTCAACAGCTACGAGCAAAGTCCTGTTTTTGAAGTTTTTTCTTTCACAACAAGACGTTTAGGTTGGATTAACTGCGACCGATTTGTAAAAGAAACATTGATAAATTTTGACATCTTGTCCGATGAGGGTTCAAGGACAAATGCTGCCGTAAGGATATGTTTTTTAAACAGAAGCAGCATTTTGCCCGTAAGCAACGGCAGCGTCATGGTGCCCAAAAATGCACCCGTAATTGTTACAAGTTTGGTGAAAAAAGAAGGCAGCTATCATTTTGCCATTATCAAAACAAATACTAAGCTCGGAAAGGCAAATTTGGAGCATAAGGAAATGTCCTTAGATGCCGTGAGGGAACTTACCAAGCAGTATTTCGGAGAATAAAAGCTCATTTTGTCGAATACATAAAAACTTGTATAACAGTCGTTTGTGAGGACACAAACAACGGCAATACCCTCCGCCGATGCTTGTGTCATAACAAGCGACATGC
>JBPOJO010000815.1:0-3172 GCA_052033485.1 Bacteroidota bacterium
GAATGGAATCACGAAATTACGGAAACCCTTTTCGAAGGCGCGAACGAAGTTTTGTTGAAACACGGTGCAAGACGTGAAAATATCTTGCGTTTCGACGTTCCGGGCAGCTACGAATTAGCTTTTGCTGCAAGCGAATTAGCAGGTTTTAAAGCGATTGATGCCGTCATTTGCATCGGTTGCATCATTCAAGGAGAAACAAAACATTTTGATTTTATCGCCAACGCTCTTGCCGAAAGTCTGATGAATATCAGTGTCCTGAAAGAAAAACCCGTCATTTTTGGAGTCCTGACAACCAACAATAAACAACAAGCCCTCGAAAGAGCCGGCGGAAAACACGGCAATAAAGGTGAGGAAGCCGGTGCAGCAGCCGTCAAAATGCTCGGATTTAAGCTTGATGTCAATAAAATCTTCAGGCAAAATGTTGTCAAAGGAAAAAAATAAGCCTCTTTTAAAATGTGGGATAATATTGCTAAGCAAATTGTAAAATTTCGCTTTCAGTTGTTTTTTGTCGTTTTGTTGCTCACCCTCATCATGGGAATCGGAGCGAGCAAAACCGAAATGAGCTACGAATTTTCGAAAGCCGTGCCCGATACGGACGAAGATATGATTTTTTTTGAAAAATTTAAAAAAAAATTCGGCATTGATGATAACACTATCATTATCGGCATCAAAGACAGTTCGGTAAATACTTTAAAGACTTTTCGGCTGTACGCTGAAATGTCCCAAAAACTTGCTCAAATCAAAGGTGTCAAAAGCACTTTGTCGCTCCCCGATTTAAAATATTTCAAAAGAGGCGGCGAAAGGCAATTAGTGATGGATACCCTTTTTAAAAAAACGCCCGAAACACAAGAAGAATTAGACAGTTTGTTGCACTTTGCAAAAGGCTTGCTGCTCTATCGCGACCTGCTTTTTACCGACGAGGGCGCGTGGGCAATCGTGCTCACTTTTGAGGAAAAAGCCATCAGAACGGCACAAAGAGCCGAAGTGAAAGAGCAAATTGATGAAATTTGTCTCGATTTTTTTCAAAAAACAAGCATCAAAACCCACATCGCGGGCGTGCAATACCTGCGCGCCTACGTACAAAAGCAAATCAAAACTGAATTAAGTCAATTTTTGCTCCTCTCCGTTGCCGTTTCAGTGTTGATTTTGTATCTTTTTTTCCGCTCATGGATTCCGACCCTTGTGCCGATGCTGTTGATTGGCATTATCATCGTTTGGGCAATGGGAACTTTGGGATTTTTGGGCTATAAAATTACTGCCCTCACGGGGCTTTTGCCCTCAATTTTAGTGGTGATTGCCGTGCCGAATTGTATTTATCTGACAACAAAATATCACCAAAAATGTGCGGAATTGGGTGATAAAAAAGCCGCAATTCAATACATGGTGAGTAAAATCGGCATCGTAACTTTGCTCACCAACGCGACAACTGCAGTCGGTTTTTTAGTTTTGATTTCTACGAAAATTGACATTCTTGCCGAGTTCGGTATCGTTGCGGGCATCAACATTATGGCTACTTTTGTCATCAGTTTGATTTTTTTACCCGTCGTTTTTTCGCTCCTGCCTTTGCCCGATTCGGCGCAAACAAAACACATTGATAATTCAGTTTTTAACTCTTTTTTGCAAAAAGTCAGTTTTTGGGTTGAGTACAAAAGAAAAATGATTTATGGAGCAGCGTTGATTTTTGCCTTTATTTCGTTTTTCGGCATCGCAAAAATAAAAACCGTAGCTTTTATGGCTGATGATTTGCCGGAAAGCAGCCCTGTTATTGCCGACATTCAATTTTTTGAAAAAAATTTTGGCGGCGTAATGCCTTTTGAAATGGTTTTGGATATGGGAAAAAAATACGCCGTTCGCGATTTGAAATTGTTAAAAAAAATCGATTCGCTGCAAACGCGCCTGCATCAAATTCCCGAATTTTCCAAGCCGCTTTCGGTTGCCGAAATGATTAAAACCGCGAATCACGCCTTCGGAAATTTCTATGCCGGTGCTTATGAAATCCCCAATCAGCGCGGATTTTCTTACCTTGCGCCCTATCTTTCGGGGCGGAAAGGCAATTTAAAACAGGAGTATTTCAGTGCCATGACCGATTCAACGCAGCAGGAAATTCGCATTTCTCTTCGTGTTGCCGATGTCGGTTCGGTTCGTTTGGATACTTTGGTGCGGCAAAGTCAGCAATTAGTCAAAGATATTTTTGAGGGCGATTCTGCCGTTCATGCAAAAGTAACCGGTACGACTTTGCTTTTTGTAAAAGGCAATGAATATTTGGTAAAAAATCTTCAATCGAGCTTGTTAATGGCTTGTGCCGTAATTGCTTTGCTGATGGGAATGCTTTTTAAGCGCGTTCGAATCGTGCTGATTGCCTTACTTCCGAATATGCTTCCGATGTTGCTCACGGCGGGCATCATGGGATTTTTCGGTATAGCTTTAAAACCGAGTACGGCATTGATATTCAGCATTGCTTTTGGGATTTCGGTCGACGACACGATTCATTTTTTGGCTAAATACCGAACGGATTTAAAGGCTTGTGATTTTAACGTTTTGCAAGCGGTTCAGGTGAGTTTGCGCGAAACGGGTTTGAGCATGATGTACACTTCAATAGTACTTTTTGCCGGATTCATCATTCTCACGGCATCGGAATTTGGGGGCACTATTGCACTCGGAGCTTTGACTTCGATAACTTTGCTTGTCGCGATGTTTTCGAATCTTATCCTTTTGCCCGCTTTGTTGTGCTCTTTTGACAGAGGAAAAAAATAATTGCAAGGCATTTTTTTACTTCCGCCCTTGCTTGTTTCCTCACAAGCGACTTGCTTTGATAATTGAACGAAGTCCACAAACAACATTATGGTTTATTTTCTTACTTTTGTGAAGAGAAAATATTCAAAAACTTTTCCCATCTT
The DNA here is from genome assembly GCA_052033485.1 of Bacteroidota bacterium. Taxonomy (GTDB): domain Bacteria; phylum Bacteroidota; class Bacteroidia; order Cytophagales; family Bernardetiaceae; genus JBPOJO01. Next base: position 2,898 of record JBPOJO010000815.1, read on the forward strand.
TGCTTTGTGCTTGTTTTCGGCACAATATCCCTTGAAAATGGTTTTATTTCAAACAAAAATCAAACAAACTCTCAAAAATTAAACAAAATGAACATCAGAGACCTCATTACGGCGGGGCGTTTGGAGAAAGCCCTCGAAGAATTGACCACAATTTTTGACAAAAAAGATAAAGATTTGAACAATCTTGCGGTCATGCTCGCCGCTCGTTTTAATCGCCTCAAACGCGAAGAAAGCCTCATGACGAGTGAAGAACTGCGCGTAGAAAAGGCACGAAT
>JBPOJO010000619.1:0-15336 GCA_052033485.1 Bacteroidota bacterium
CATTCCCGACTTTGCCAAGGCATTTATTATTGTTTTGGTCATACTGATAATTTATCAAGTAAAAAGCTCTGATTTACAACCGTTTATTTATTTTCAGTTTTAAAAATTAAGCACATTTTTATTCCAAAACATCTTTTGAATGATTTTTTTCTTCATCAGAGAGCATACCCCGCAAAGCATAAATAATATCGCCTTTTGATGATATTTTTAAATCAAAAAAGCCCTTTTCCTGCATTTCCGTCAACTTTTTTTGCGCCTCGTCTGCGGAACACCCCGTAAGCAAAACAAGGTCTAATGGCGTAATAAAGCCTTGTTTAGAATGTGCGGTTGTTAAAATTGTTTTTTCAAATTCATTTTTTTGTAAAGCCTTATTTTTTCGCAATCGGCTGACAAGTAAATAAATGCCGCCCGCAAAAGGCAAAATCCCCATTAAAGAAAGCGGTACAATCAGGCTTCCTATGGTTTCTTTTCCGTTGGAAAAATTGACGGAAGCACCGATAAATATCAAAATTGACCACACTATTAAAACACCGGCAAAAAAGAAAGTAAAGATGTTTTTGCCGTTTTCTCCGCTTTTTGACATAATTTTTTGTTTAAATTGGAATTTTACTTCGTAAATATACAAAAAAACTTTCGCCCGTAAGCATTTTCAGTGCAAAAATATTTGTAAAAAACAGTAAAAACCCGCAGTTTGATATTTTCAAACTGCGGGTTTTTAATCAACGACCGGAAACTGTTTGTCAGAAAATTATCTTAAACAAACGGCGGAGTATAACCGCAAGCAAAATTTGTTTCCAATCAATTTGTTTGAGAATAAGCCAAATGAGGTTTAACATACTTTTTTTATTTTGCGAAACGTATATTTTGAACAAATTGTTGCAAAGATTATTCATTTGATAACTTTTTAACGAATTTTAAATATTTTATATTGTTTATACCCGTTTGAAAACTCCGTGTAACACACGCGAATGACCGTGTAAACGGGTATTGCGACTATCATGCCTAAAACGCCTGCGGCTGTTGCGCCCGAAAAAATAACCGCAATAATTTCAAAAGGATGCGCCTTTATGCTTTTTGAAAAAATTAAAGGCTGTATAAAAAAACTATCTGCCACAAGTGTAACACCAAAAACAATTAAGATTTTGACCGCTTCAAAGCCTAATTGCGAGCTGTCGTATTCGGAAGTCGTTAAGCCGACTGCCAAACCGAAAAGCGTGTATGTCATCGGTCCCGCTATCGGAACAATATTCGCCAATGCGGCAAAAACCGCAATCGTAATCGCATAATTGATGTCTGCAATCAACAATCCGACGGAGCAAAACGCAAAAACAAACAACATTTGCAACAAAAGTCCGAGCAAATAATTCGATAACAATCGCTCAATTTTGTAAAGTGTTGTAATGGAAACTTCAAAATATTTATTCGGAATCAACAAAATAATTTTTCTGCGAATCATGCCTTGCTCATAAAGTAAGAAAAATGACATGAAACCCACCGCAAAAATTGTTGCGAATACCGAGCTTGTCAATTTAAAAAAACGATTGATTAACTCTGAAATATTGAGGTGTTGCCCAAATTCGGCAAGTCCGGCTCTGATTTTTTCGATAATAAAATTTCCTTTTTCGGGCATTAAAAGCGATTTATTCAATATTTTTTCGTATTTACTTAAAAAAAGTGTATTAAATTTGCTCAAACTCGCTTGAATGTCAATCGTTGAAATGACTTCAATTTGCGTCAAAATCAAGGGAACAAAAAGATAAATGAATAAGGCAAATAATCCAAAAAGCATTGAGAATGAGCAGATTACGGCAAATATACGAGGAACTTTTATTCCGAAAAAGTGCATCGAATTGATGTAATTCGTCGGTGTGCGCAAAACGCCCACAACTATCAATGCAATCAAAAAATAAACAAACACTTGCCAAAAAATCCAAACAGCAAGCGCAGTCAAGGCAAAATATAGCAGCAGGCGGTATATTCCTTTCATTTTAACATTATTTAATAGGCTGTATTTTGCTGCCTAAACGTTTTTTTTCGCCTCAAAAATACGGTAATTTATGCGCATTCTTCAAAGCTTTTTGCGTATTTGCGAAAATATTTTTCAAATACTTGTTTTATTTTAAAATTTGTCATAACTTAGCGGTGCGTTTCGCTTTTGATGATGCGGGGAAGACGTGCTGAAAGGACGAATTGCAAGGTGAAAAGGCGAAATTTTCAATTTCTTAATGTTGATGCTATGAAGTTTACCACCAATAAATACGAAAAATACACGGTTGTTGCGATTGAAGAAGAAAAATTCGATTCGACACTCGCCGTTGAAGCGAAATCAATTTTTGTCGAAGTGTTTCAGAGCGGCTCCGTCAATTTGATTGTTGATATGTCAAAAGTCAAATACGTAGACTCCTCCGGTTTGAGTGCAATTCTTGTTGCACAGCGTTTAGCGCAAAACAGCAACGGTTTGCTTGTTCTTTTTGCGGTTACTGACCATGTCTTAAAATTGATTAAAATCTCAAAATTAGATGCCGTCCTGAATATTCTGTCTACTTACGAAGAAGCGGTTGATGCGGTTTTTATGTCCGAGATTGAGAGAGAAATTAAAGAAGACGAAGCTTAAATTTTCTTTCATTTTTGCAAGACTAACACGGCTTTTGCTTTGTTAGTTTTTGTTGTTTTGTCAAACCTGAATGGCACGGTCGTTCGGATTAAACTCTAATTTGTCAATAATGGAAATTTATATATTTGCCGCAATAGCATTGATTGTCGGTGTTCTTATTGGTCATTTTCTGCTTTCCGCTTTTTTGCCCGCTTCTAATTCTAAAGCGAAATCACAAGCGGCTGAAATTATCGCAAAAGCGCAAAAAGAAGTAGAAACACTTCGCAGCACGGAAGCACAACGCGCTCAAGAGTATCTTAAAAAACTCAAATTTGAGCAAGATAATGAGTTTGAAAAAAGAAAAAACATCATTATCAACAATGAAAAAAAGGTTAAAAATCTTGAAAATAAAATTAAACAGTCGGAGCAAAGAGTTCAAAAACAAGAAGTAACGCTGCTCAAACTGCAAGAACAACTCAGTAAAGAGGCTACTGACCTGCAAACCGCACGCAATGAGCTTGAAAAAAGCAGAGAAGAAGTGCGTAAAAAAGTTGAAAATTTAGCCAAAGAGCTTGAACAACTTTCTCGAGAAAAAGAAGTTTTGATGAAAGAAAGACTTGAACTTACTTCCGTCAAGCAAGCGCATCTGCACGAGCTCGAAAAAATTGCCGGTTTGTCAAGTGAAGAAGCGAAAGAAAAACTTGTTGCAAGCGTTACCGAAGAGGCAAAAACTGAAGCAGCCTCTAAAGCCCGACAAATGATTGAAGAAGCCAAAATGTCTGCGACAAAAGAGGCTAAAAGGATAGTACTCAACACAATACAAAGAACGGCTGCCGAACATGCCATCGAAAATTGTGTTTCTGTTTTTCACCTCGAAAACGACGACATTAAAGGTAAAATTATCGGACGTGAGGGCAGAAATATTCGCGCTCTTGAAGCCGCAACCGGCGTTGAAATCATTGTCGACGACACGCCCGAAGCTATTACTATTTCCGGTTTTGACCCGATTCGCAGGGAAGTTGCACGGCTTTCTTTGCAAAGACTTGTCTCGGACGGGCGCATTCACCCCGCAAGAATAGAGGAAGTTGTCATCAAAACGCAATCCGATATAGAGGAGCAGCTCGTCGAAATCGGCGAAAGAACCATGATTGAACTCGGTATTCACGGTTTACACCCCGAATTGATTAAACTTGTCGGAAAAATGCGTTTTCGCTCTTCTTACGGTCAAAATCTTTTACAACACTCAAAAGAAGTCGCCCGTTTGTGCGCTTCTATGGCAGCAGAATTGGGCTTAAACGCCAAGTTAGCGAAAAGAGCAGGGCTTTTGCATGACATCGGAAAGGTATATACGGACGAACCCGATACGCCGCACGCTTTGCTCGGCATGGAACTTGCCAAAAAATTCAACGAGAACCACGAAGTTTGCAACGCTATCGGTGCGCATCATGATGAAATTGAAATGACTTCGCTCATTTCGCCTATTGTGCAAGCCTGTGATGCCATTTCAGGCTCTCGTCCCGGTGCAAGGCGCGAAACGATGGAATCATACATTCAACGTTTGCACAGTTTGGAGGGTTTAGCCCTTAACTATCAGGGAGTTAATAAAAGTTATGCAATCCAAGCCGGTCGCGAATTGCGCGTCATTGTTGATGCCGACGTAGTTTCTGACGTTGCATCTGACGATTTGTCATTCAAAATTGCTCAGCAAATCGAAAAAGAAATGCAATATCCGGGGCAAATAAAGGTAACGGTTATTCGCGAAAAACGCGCCATTAACTTCGCGCGCTAAGCACATTTTCCTTTTTTTGATACCTTATTTTCCAATCTCCAAAGTTTTTTTGAAACACTTATGGGATTGGAAAATAGGTTTTCGGAAAATAGCGCATTTCAGAAAACAGCCCAAAAATAATCCTGATGAAGAAATATTCCGAAAAAAAAATAATTTTTCTCGGCACTGCGGATTATGCAGTTGCCTGCCTTGATTCTTTAATTGAAAACGGCTTTAACGTTGTAGCGGTCGTTACGGGGACGGATAAACCGGCAGGACGCGGTCAAAAAATGAGTTTTTCTCCCGTCAAAGAGGCGGCTTTGAGGCATCATTTGCCTATTTTGCAACCTAAAAATCTAAAATCACCTGATTTTCATGCCGAATTAAATGCTTTTTCAGCCGATTTATTTGTTGTCGTAGCATTCAGAATGTTGCCCGAAGCGGTTTGGAATATGCCGCCGATGGGGACAATCAACGTTCACGCCTCTCTTTTGCCGAATTATCGCGGGGCGGCTCCGATTAATTGGGCAATTATTAACGGCGAAAAAGAAACCGGCGTAAGTACTTTTAAACTTAAACAAGAAGTTGACGCGGGCGATATTTTGATGCTAAAAAAAGAAAATATTTTAGAAAATGACACTTTTGAAACGCTCTATAATAAGCTAAAAATAGCCGGTGCGGAAATTTTACCGCTGACACTCTCCGCAGTTTTCGACGGGACAATTCAACCGATTTCGCAAGTCGTTGCGGAAATTTATCATTACGCGCCTAAAATTTTTCCCGAAACAGGAAATCTTGATTTTAAGAAGCCTGTTCGCGAAGTTTACAATCTCATCAGAGGTTTGAACCCTTTTCCGGCGGCTCGTTTTTTCTTAGATGAAAAAATGTACAAAATTTTTGCAGTTGAAATGGGCTACCAAAATGAACAAAAACAAGCAGCGGGTAAAATTTTTACTGACAATAAGTCATTTTTGCATATTTTTTGCGACGATGGTTATATTGACGTAAAAGAAATTCAGCCGGAGGGCAAAAAGCGAATGTCTGTTAAAGATTTTTTTAACGGAAACAAACTCCCGCTCTGACCAACAATTATTTTTTTGCGTCATTTCACCCTAAAAATTACATCTGAAATGAGGCACACAGTTTATTTTTTTCTGTTTATTTTATCGCTTTTTCTCTGCGGGACAAGTCCGTTTTCCAAACAAGAACCCCCGCAAATTTTTGTTTCTGCCACGAAAGAGGACGGTAAAAACCGAAGTTTCAACGATTTAATCGCTCAATTTAAGGGAAAAGTTGTTTACATTGATTTTTGGGCGAGTTGGTGCGGTCCCTGCATAATGGAAATGCCGTATTCTGAAAAATTACATGAAAAATTTGCAGAAAAAGAAATTGTTTTTTTGTATATTTCGCTCGATAAAGATGCTGCGGCATGGCAAAAAGGCTTAAAGCGTGTTAAAAATAAAGGATACCATTTTTTACCAAGCTCTCCGATTGCCGCTCAAATTGCCAAAGATTTTAACATCAGCTCAATTCCCCGTTACATGATTGCGGATAAGTCCGGTAAAATTGTCGTCAAAGATGCGCCCCGACCGAGTGATGAAAAAGCAGCATACGATATCGAAAAGTATCTTAACAAAAAATAACAAAATGGAATTGACAGATTTGGTCGTAACCGTCGAAAACGGTATCAGATTGCTCGGCATCAAGCCTGAAGAGGTGCGCATGCAAGAGTACGCACATTGGAGTTTGAGCAGAGGTTCTGCCGAAATTTTAATGTTTTTGAGAACTTCCGAAGGACTTGCAGGGCAAAAAGACGCGCTTGTCATCATGGCACGCATCATGGATTTGCCCGCAACTAACAGAGAAGGACTTTTTCAATCCGCTTTGCAGTACAATTTTACATTCGTAAACGAATCATTTTGTATCAAAGACAACGTTCTCTACCTCAAAACATCGCGCTTTGCGCACGGAGTCGACCCCGAAGAGGTGATGATTTTGTTGGACAATTTGAGCGCGATTGCGGATTTTCTCGATGACAAACTCAAAGAAGAATTTAAAGGCTTCAGTGTTAATTAGTTGAGAACTTTTTTAGCGAAAAATCTGCCCTCTTTATCAATGCCGGAAACTTCTTTTTAATTTCCGGCATTTGCACCCACAAACAACTGATAATCAAAGAATTAGTATTTTTTTTACAAAAACATTACGCCAACTGTTTTTTTTGCAAATACTTAAAAATGAAGCAATTAAACATGACAAGAGAGGAAATTTTAAGAAATTTATGCAATGAAGACCCGAGTGAAGTCTTTAACTTTTACGCGCTTGCTGTCGAACTAATGTCCGCCCAAAAAAATGAAGAATGTGAAATTATTTTAGACAAAATACTCTTGGATTTCCCGGAATATTTGCCGATTTATTATCAAGCGGCGGCTTTTTTTGCTCAAAAAGGCGATTTTGAGAAATCAAAAAAAATCTATGAAGGCGGCATTTTGCTTGCCCGTGATTACGGCGAAAATAAGACGCTGAAAGAATTGCAATCGGCTTACGAAACGTTTCTTTTTGAATACGACTAACTTAAAAATTTGTCAATTTTTACAAATTTTTAGGCTCTGCCATGATGGTTTTTTCTCGGTCGAGAACAACCGCTCCCTCAGGCAGCCCTTTCGGTTTTCTGACAAATTTTTTGGGCGTAACGATAACGGGACAAACCGTTTCGTTTTTTCTTTTTGAAAAATACGCCGCGATTTCTGCCGCACGCATAATGACATCTTGCGGAAAAGTTTTTCCGGATTGATGCTTTATGATGACGTGCGAACCCGGCACATCACGCGCATGTAGCCACAAATCCTCTTTATGTGCATATTTGAGCGTTAATAAATCATTATTTTTTGCATTTCTCCCGACCCAAATCTCAAATCCTTTGTATTCGGTTCTTTTAAAAGGAAATTCTTCCGCCTGCTCCGTTTCCGCTCGCATGATTTTTTCTTCTTTTATAAATTTTCTTAATTCTTTAAAATTTTCACTTTGAAGAATAAAAACTTCGGCAGCCTTAATTTTATTTAATTGTTCTTCTTTATAGCGAATATTGTCCTCAAGATTGTCAGTTTCGAGGCTTTGATTTTTCGCTTTTCTGTACAAAATTTCGGCATTTTTTGCCGCCGTCAAATTGTCTTTTAGCTTTATGATAATATTTTTATTTTCGTAAAAATCAAACAATTCAATCTCTTTCGCTCTTTCGGGAATTTGATGCAAATTAGCCATAAGAATATGCGCAATTTTTTCAAAATTAGCTTGCGCATTCAGTTCTTCAAGCCTTAGATAGGCTTTTTGTAAATAATTTTCGGCTTGCTTTCTTCTTTTTTCGAGTAATTTAACGGCATTTTCACGTTCCTTAACAAGGAAATAGGTTTGCGAAAAAGCGCGAAAAAAAGTATTGATTATCAAAAAAGCATCTTCGCTTTCGCACAAAACTTCATCTGTCGGAAAAAAATCAAGCCTTAGATTTCCTTTCGTTGAACCGACATAAAACAGCGGATTCTGTTCATTCTTTTTTATAAATGCCTTAATAACAGCATATTGCGCAGATTGAGAAAGTTCGGAAAGGTGCAGGGAATCTGCGATTTCTTGTCCGAGAAAAGGAAATGTTTTTTTCAAGCCGTTTTGCAAAAAAAATTCTTCTGAAAAATCTACATTTCGGTCAAGCGTTTCGGGGTTTAATTCTCGGTCTTTTAACAATTCTTTTTTAAAAACTTCGCGCACTTCACCGTTTTCAAAAGCAACGATGTTGGCACGATTGCCGTACATTTTAAAAATTAACATTTCGTTGTCAGAAAATACTAATGCAAATGCCCGCTCATAAGCAAACTGACGAATCGAAAGCAAAGTTTTTCCGTTGAAAGTTTTAAAAAGGTCTACCGAATTTTTTCTTGCACGTGAAAAATTGTCGGGAAAAGAAAGGCAGGAAAACTCATTCGTTAAGGTTGCGCGAATCCAAAATTCGTTTTCGGCATCACAAAATGCAAGCATTAATTCATCTTTTTCTTGACAAAAACAAGCGCAAAGCTGTAAACCGCGCAGTTTTTCGTCTATACGCGCTGACAAATGTCTTAAAAAAAGGTAATTATTTTGGTGCATGCAGTTCCGAGAATTAGCTCCGCTTTTGAAGGCGGCTTTTTTTCAAAATTAAAAATTAACAGTTTTAGTTTGAAAAAAAAATCAAAAAAAATTTTTAAAAAGTATGCAAATTTGAAAAAAAATTTTCATAAGTTTGCAAGCCTGAGTGCGAAATGACTTTTTTATGATTTTTTATCAAAGCTTGTCAATAAGGTTTTAGCGCGGAATAATTTTTCAGGGAGTAAGTTTAAGTTAAAAGGTTGAAATATGCGTTGTTTTTTAGAAGAAACTGCAAAAAAATTAGCAGAAAAGTTTCCCGATGACTTTTCCGAATTGTTGGTTGTTGTGCCGACGCGCCGTGCGTGTATGTATATGAAACATTACATAGCACAAAATGCCGGAAAAACAATTTTTTGTCCGGAACTCATGCCGTTTGAGGAGTTTATTTATGCTCTTGCTGATGTTGATTTGTCCGATTCGACGAAACTATTGTTCGAATTGTACGATATTTATAGAGACTTTGAACCCAATCTGATTTCTTTTGAAGATTTTACACCGCTCGGAACTGCAATTTTAAGCGATTTTAACAGTATTGACCGCTCCGTTGCTGATGCAGAACCTCTTTTTGAGTTTCTTAACGAATCAGAAGCGTTTGAACGATTGAATTTATCCGAAATAATAAGTGAAAAACACCGTTCTTTAAGCGGTTATTTAGGGTTTTGGAAAAATGTCCGTGAAACTTACCGCATATTTCGCAATAGGCTGATTGCAAAATCGAAGGCTTACGGCGGTTTAGCCTATCGCCTTGCTGCTGATTTTTGCGAAGAAAAATCGGCGGAAATGGGCTACAAGCACATTGCTTTTGTTGGTTTGTCGCAACTCGGACAGGCGGAGGAGCAAATCGTTTCAACGCTTTATCGCGCCGGAATTGCCTCCTGTTATTTCGACACGGACACTTTTTTTGTAAAAACGCCCTTACATGAAGCGGGATTTTTTTTCAGAAATTTTATTGAAAATCAAAATACAACGCACCGAAAACGCAAATCTTGGTTATCAAAGGCAGATTTGAATGACCAAAATTACCTCGCAGAAGGCGAAAAAAATATTTATTTGATTGCAACGGCAAACAATGTTACGCAGGCGAAAGTTGCCGGACAAGTCTTAAAAAATCATTTTGAAAAACAAGAAAACAATGATTTTACAAAAAAAATCAATCATTTCGGCGTTTTTCTGCCCGACGAATCGCTCTTAATTCCCGTTTTACATGCTTTACCGGAAAATGTGCGCGATGTAAAAACAGCCGATTTGGTCAATATTACGATGGGGATTCCCCTTCGCGACACGCCCGTTTTTACTTTGGTTACGGCGATTATCAAGGCACAGGAACGTATGAGAATGAATAATGACGGCTTACTTTCTGTTTATTACAAGGATATACGAAAAATATTGCAACACCCTTATTTAAAAGACCTTAAACTCGAAGCGGAAAATCCGTTGTGGCGCATAAAAAGAGAAAATTTAATCCTTTTTCCTTTGGCTGACCTCAAATCTTATCCCGAAAACGGTGAAGTGTATGCTTCATTTTTCGACTCGTGGGACAATGATACCGACAAGGCTTTGGCTTATTTCCATGAAATTATTCGCTTTTTAGGCAATTATTTTTCCGGAAAAGGTGCGCGATTTAACCCTGACAACGAATATTTACTCGAATTTTACACACTTTTGTTGCGTTTGGAAAAAAGTATTCGCGAAACGGGTGAAAAAATAGCTTTGCCGACTTTCCTGACGCTTTTACTCGAAACGATGCAAGGGCGACAAGTGCCTTTCACCGGCGAACCGCTCAAAGCCGTTCAAATTATGGGTATGCTCGAAAGTCGTGCCTTAGATTTTGAAAATGTACTCGTCCTTTCGTGCAACGAAGGCGTTTTACCGAAAGGCAAAAGTACACAATCGCTCCTCCCGCATGATGCACGAAGTTTTTTCGGCTTGCCGACTCATCAGGAATTAGATGCGTCTTTTGCGTACACTTTTTATCGCCTGTTACACAGGAGTAAAAATATTTATTTGGTCTATACGAATGCAGCGGGAGAAGCGGGCAGACCGACCGAAATGAGCCGCTTTTTGCATCAAATTGTACAAGAGTTTAAACAATTTGAGAACATCAAAATACATCATTTGACGGCAAAAGTTAACCTCCCTGACGCGCCGCCCAAACCGCTCAAAATTCGCAAAAAGAAAAAAATTATCAAAAGAACGCTCCGATATTTGACCTTGCCTAAAAAAGGATTTACCAATTCGACAATTGAAATGTATTTAAAAAGCCCCTTAGACTTTTTTTTGCATAAAATTTTTAATTTCACCCAAGATTCAAGTGTTGCGGAAGAAATGGAAGGCGGAATGTTTGGAAAAATCATGCACACCGTCCTCGAAAATATTTTTAAACCCTACATCGGCGAAACCCTTTCACGCGAGCAGTTAGAATCAATGGCGGAAAATCGTGATGAAATTGACACTCAAATCACGCTTGCAATGCAAATGGAAGCAAAAGCCGTCTTGCGCGACATCGGAAAAAATTACATTAATAAAGAAGTCGCCGCAGAATTGACGGCGAAATATTTGAAAAAATTCGCGCAAAACGCTCCATATACCATTCTCGGAACGGAGATTCCGCTCGAAATGAAGTTTCCTTTTCGTTTTGCGGGGAAAAACTACAACATCAATCTTTGGGGAAAAGTTGACAAAATTATCCTCACCCAAGACAATGAATTTGCCATTATTGACTATAAAACAGGCAGAATCAATAAAAGGTCAGTGCAACTGAACCCTAAAATTAAAAATACGAATGCGGACGAGGAATTTTATTATAACCCCGAACGCATAAAGCTCCTTCAATTGATGCTTTACAAATTTCTTTTGATGAAATCGCCGAAAACTTTTGAACAATTGAATCTGACTGCCGAGCCGACTTTTGAAAATATTCAATCGGGTTATTGGTCTTTCCAAAACTTGGACGAAGGTTTTATAAATTTCACCAACCATAATTTCGCGACGGAAAAAGATTTTGTGCTTTTTATGGAAGATTTTTTGAGAAATGTCTTGCGAAACATGATTGACCCCAATATTCCGATTGAAGAAAAACCGAATATTTTGAAAAGTTTGCGCCGAAAAAAGAAAGTAGCCTGATTTAGGCTTGATTTTCATCGGCTAACTTATACAAAATTTCGACGGTAAAAATATTATCGGGAAATGTCATTACTTGATAACCAAAGGGTTCGGCAAATTTTACACGATTTTCTTCCGCAAAAACGGAAAGTGCCTGATATGCCGCCGCGATATTGTGCGGTCCGACTGTTTTGGCAAGAATGTAATTTCCGTACAAAGCGATACATTGATAAGGCTCTGAAACTTCATGTACTTGCTCCACTAATGCGGCTTGAAAACTTTTTTGCTCATTTTCGGGCGTTACCGAAGGGTCATTAAAAAACACACTCAAAACAGACATCGGCAAAGCGTGAATGCCTCTTGCGGCTAAATTTCGCTGAACTTCTTCCGCAAATTCGGCGGCATGAATGTACCCTCCGATAAATTCGCGCCCTACGGCATAAATCGGCTGCTGAATGGTAATGTAGCGAATATCAATCTGTTTGAGTTTTTCCATAAAAAAGCAAGACGGTGAAAAATTGCGTGAATATTGCAAAATTGACACAAAAGCGCGAAAAATATGCAAAATTTTAATTGCATCAATCTTTAATGCAAGGACGGTATTTTTTTAATTTATTGCAAATTTTGCCGTAAATAAATTTTCCGTATCGAAAAGGGCTTTCAAAAAATGTGCTTTTGAAGCTGTTTCGATACGGAAAAATTTGAAAATCGTGTATTAATTGCCTGCAAATGCGGGTTTGCGTTTTTCCATGAAAGCGGCTGTACCTTCTTGGAAATCGTCTGTTTGACAACAATCGCCGAAAGCGTCGAGTTCAATCAAATAGCCGTTTTCATTTTGATAAAAAGCATTAACACATTTTATGACTTGAGAAATCGCAATCGGTGCTTTGCTGCTGACTTTGCGCAAAATTTCTCTGCATTTATTTAACAAATCTGCTTGCGGAATAACATAATTTACCAAACCGAAATTTAAAGCCGTGTTAGCGTCAATCATGTCTCCGGTCATCAACAGTTCAAAAGCGCGACTTTTTCCGATATAAAGCGGGAGTCTTTGTGTGCCGCCGTAACCCGGAATCAAACCGAGATTAACTTCGGGCTGTCCAAAACGAGCATTTTCGGACGCAACACGAATATGACAAGCCATCGCAAGTTCGCAGCCGCCGCCGAGTGCAAAGCCGTTAACCGCCGCAATGACGGGTTTCGGGCATTTTTCAATCATTGAAAAAAGACTTTGCCCTTTCGAAATGCTGACAAACGCGCTGCCTTTATTCAAGTGCGCAAGTTCGGTGATGTCCGCGCCGGCAACAAAGGACTTCGCGCCCGCGCCCGTGAGGATAACTGCTTTAATATCAGCGTTTTTGTAAACCTCCTCAAAAGCCTTTCTTAATTCGTCAATCGTTTCAAAATTAAGGGCATTCAACTTACTTTCACGGTTTACGGTCAAAGTGAGGATATTTTCCTCGATATTCCAAAGAAGGTTATTAAACTGCATAAAATTGATTTTTGTGTCAAATGTAGCAAATAAAATCGGAGAAACAATTTTTTCCGCTAAATTTCTTTATCGGAAAAGCTATTTTTTTTGCTAATTCATTAATATGCAACAAATCCCAAAGAACTCTTCGTTTAAATGCGTTTAATCAGCCGAGCGGAAACAAGAAGTTTTGAGGGCAAAACAAGAAATTTTGAATTTTTTGCCTAATTTTGCAAGAGAAACAGCCTTCGGGGTTCATTTTAAGCTTTAAACTGACATCATGGAAGTGGAAGAAAAAATTTTTTCGGATTATTTGACAAAAAAAAATATTCATGCGGAACGCTTTAAGGCAGAAATGCCTGAAATGTACGCCGAATGGCTGCTGATTTTTTTGCAATCGCACCCGAAAAGTTTTACAATGCAAAAACTTTTTCAAATGAACGAAATTAGGCGAAAATTCCTTTTGAACGACAAAAATGCAAAGTCGCCTTTATGAAATTTTTCGAAAATTAAAACAAATATTTCACAAAACAATCCAAGTTTGAATGTAAAACGCCCTGCCCGCCGTCGCTTTTCTCCTCACAAGCGACTTTTTCATTTGCACTGCAAGTCGTTTGTGGAAACACAAACAACGGCGGTCAGATTTATTTTCACAATTAAATTTGAATAAATACTTACAATCCAAATTTGAATGTTAAACACCATTTAGGTTTTTTTGTAAAAAACAGCACAAAAACAGTCGTTTTCGCAGCCTAAACTTACGCTGACATTCGTTTTCGATTTTTAGGTACAATATTTATTTTTGGTATCTTTGCTTTTTAAAACAAAAAATATATTTATGATTATTGCGCAAAGCGAAAAACTTTTTGAGACGGCTCGCGAATTTATACCCGGCGGGGTCAATTCGCCCGTCAGAGCTTTTAAGTCGGTCGGCGGCACGCCTCTTTTTATCAAAAAAGCAAAAGGAGCTTACATGTTTGATGAGGACGGCAATCGCTATATCGAACTCATTAATTCGTGGGGTCCCATGTTGCTCGGACACGCACATGAGGCTGTTACTGAGGCAGTTACTGCTGCTTTGTCGGATTCGTTTTCTTTCGGCGCACCTTCAAGGCGCGAGGTCGAAATGGCAGAATTGATTTGCGAAATGGTGCCTTCGGCAGAGAAAGTTCGCATGGTCAATTCGGGTACGGAGGCAACCATGTCGGCGATTCGGCTTGCGCGCGGCTATACGGGAAGGAGCAAAATTATTAAATTTGAGGGCTGTTATCACGGGCACGGCGATTCCTTTTTAATTGCGGCAGGCAGCGGAGTAGCCACTTTCGGATTGCCGAACAGTCCGGGTGTTACGCGCGGAACGGCTGAAGATACGCTCACTGCTCCTTTTAACGATATTAATGCAGTTATTGCGCTCACTGATGCGAACCCGGGTAATGTGGCGGCAATAATTGTTGAGCCGGTTGCGGGCAATATGGGTTGTGTGTTACCCGAAGATAATTTTTTGCAAAATTTGCGTTCTTTGTGTGATGCGAAGGGGATTTTATTGATTTTTGATGAAGTAATGACCGGTTTTCGCTTGGCACCGGGCGGTGCGCAAGAGCTTTTTTCTGTCATGCCTGACTTAACTACGCTCGGAAAAATTATCGGCGGCGGAATGCCTGTCGGTGCATATTGCGGAAAACGCGACATTATGGATTATGTTGCACCGCAAGGTCCTGTATATCAAGCCGGTACGCTCTCGGGAAACCCCGTTGCGATGGCGGCAGGTTTGGCAACTTTGCGCATTATTCGTGAAGACAAAAGTATTTTTGAAAAAACCGAAAAAATTACGCAAAAAATTACAAACGGCTTTTTGACAACTCAAAATAAATTAGGCGTACAATTTTCCGTCAATCAAATCGGCTCTATGTTCACACAATTTTTCACCAAAGAAAATGTGTTTAATTTTGCGAGTGCGAAAACTTCGGATACGGAGTTTTTCGGCAAATATTTTCATAAAATGTTGGAACAAGGCGTGTATTTGGCTCCTTCGCAGTTTGAAAGTTTGTTTCTTTCCGCTGCGTTATCTGAGGCAGACATTGAGCAAATTATTTATGCGAATGAAGAAGCATTGAAATCATTGTTGTAAAAGTTTTAAATACAAGTAGTTATGTAAAAAGCGTAATTGCTTAATGTGTTATTTTGGCAAAAAAAAGCCCGAATGTTTTTCATTTCGGGCTTTTTTTTAATCTT
>JBPOJO010000429.1:0-6454 GCA_052033485.1 Bacteroidota bacterium
AAATTTGAAATATTTTTTCTTGGTTTCGGCTGTTTGCTCGTATCCGCCCGAGCAATCCCATCTTTCCGGCAAACAAAAATTGTTTACATCGGAGGCATGTAAATTTAATTGAGCAGATTTTTATCAAAAATTTGGGGGAGTAAATTTTTGAGTTCGGACATTCCCCAACAAACCTTTGGCAGCGGTCTGCAATCTCCTGCCCATAATTTTTTCCAAAAAATCAAACCGTTTCCCTAAAAAAATCCCTATCTTTGCCCAAAGAAAAAAATATGTGCAGAAATTGTACTGCCAACAAATACAAAAACGGCACAATCTTTTCAGTTGGCAATTATCAATGTGCAATCGGCAATTCCTCCGCCCTCGCTTGTGTTCTCGCAAGCGACCTCGCAACAAAACCTTTAACAGCGGTCTGCCCCCCTGCCGATAGTTTTTTTTTCCCATTTCAAAAACCTTTTCCGAAAAAAAAACGTATTTTTGCACAAAGAAAATAGTTTATGGCAAAAGTAGTAAAAATAGCAAATCCCGTTTATGATACATATTTCAAACTTTTGATGCAAGATTTGCGCATCGCAAAGTTTTTAATCGGCACAATTATCGGAGAGGAAATTGTGGAAGTCCACCCGTACCCGAATGAGCGTGTCAAAATCAAAGTGAACGAAAAAGTGCCTCGTTTGATGCGTTTCGACTATTCGGCAAAGGTAAAACGAAAGAGGGCGAACTCAAACTTATTGCTGTCGAAGTGCAAAAAGCCTACGACATTCGCGATGTCATGCGTTTTCGTCGCTATTTATCGCAAATGTTGGAAAAAGAAGAAGAGCTGACTGTTAAAAATAAACGCGGCAAACCCAAAACGGTCAAAAATCCCTTGCCGGTTATCGGTATTTACTTTTTGGGGCGACCGTTCGAGGAAGTGGATAATAATTGCATCAAATTAGACCACGATTTAACGGATATGCAAACGGGCGAAAAAATCACCCAACGAATAAGTTTTATTGAGCGTTTGATGCCCAAAGGCTTTTTTATTGTTTTTGAAAATTTGCATTTGAGTTTAAAAACCGCCTTGGGACGCTTGTTGAGTATTTTTGTGCAAGATGATTTTGTGGTGATTGGCGGCAAGGAAATAAAATATTTGCGAGAATACAAAGCGCAAACAGACGACCCTGAGATTTTGCACATCATCAGCATTTTGCAAGCAGCAACGGGCAATAAAAAATTGGTAAAAGCGGTAGAGGAAGAGGAAGCCTCCGAACGTTTTGTGCGTTTGTTGTTGGAAGAAGAGCGTGAAAAAGCTGATTTTGCTGAGAAAAAAGCAGAAATTGCTGAAAAAAAATCGGCAAAAGACCGAAAACTAAAAAAAGAAGCGGAAGCAAAGGCGGAAGAAGAACGAAAACAAAAAGAAGAAGCGGAAGAAAAGGCGGAAGAAGCGGAAGCAAAGGCGGAAGAAGCGGAGAAAAAAGCTTCTGTGCTTAATATACGTTTAACTTCTGCCGCGAAAAAACTTTACCTGACCGGCGAAACACACGAAAGTATCGCTGAAACACTCGACATTTCTGTTGAGGAAGTGAAAAATATCTTGGCGGAAGGCGAGCATGATTTCCGACAAGAAATATAATTGCGCCACAATCTATGCGGTATTTGTCATTTCACAAACAATATCATAAAAAAAGCCTGCGCAAAACCTACACTTGTTTGACAATAATATGAGCAGAATGATAAATGTTCCGCTTTGAGGCGAAAACCTGTGAGTCAGAAACCAAAAGAGGCTTTGATGCTTCTTTTCTCATTCGAAAAACTTATTCCTTTCCCGTGTCCGCAGTTTCTGCGTCTTCTAATTTTCTGATTTTGATTTTCGCATACGCAAAAAATATGCTCATCAAAGGGCTGATAATATTGAAAAAACAATAAGGCAAATACGTCATCGTCGCAACCCCTAAAACACTCGCTTGCGTCGCACCGCAAGTATTCCAAGGCACCAAAACAGACGTTACCGTGCCGGCATCTTCCAACGTCCGACTTAAATTTTCGGGTGCCAAACCGCGTTTTTTGAATGTATCAGCGTACATTTTGCCCGGTACAACAATCGCGAGATATTGGTCAGAAACAGTAATATTAAACAGCAAACAAGAAAAAACCGTAGAAGATACCAACGAGCCCGTACTTTTTGCAAATTTTTCCACCACCGCATTCGAAATCCGCGTTAAAAACCCGCTTGCTTCCATCACGCCACCGAAAACCATTGCGCACAGGATTAACCAAACTGTATTTAACATTCCCGCCATGCCTTTTGTCGAAATCAAACTTGTAACCGTTTCGCTGTTTGTTTTGATGTTTGTCGCACCGAACATTGCTTTCATTACACCGATATAGGATTGAAAATCAAGGGGATTGAGAAATTTATCAGACGGACCGAGTGTGTTCACTGCCGCTATTTCCGCTACCACATCGCTTTGTGTTACCATCGCCGTTACCCCGCCGAAAAGTGTCCCGAACAGTAAAGCAGGCAATGCAGGAACTTTTTTAACAATCAATATCACCACCGTTATCGGAACGATGAACAACAAGGGTGAAATATAAAACTTAGATTCCAAAGCCGTCAAAATCCCGTCAATATCGCTCGGAATAACCTCTTTGCTGCTAAAAAATCCTAAAAACAAAAACAAAACAAGTGTTAATATCATGGACGGTATTGTCGTCAAACTCATGTATTTGATATGCGTAATGAGATTTGTGCCTGCCATAACCGGCGCGAGATTCGTCGTATCCGACAAAGGCGACATTTTATCGCCGAAATATGCACCGGAAATAATTGCGCCCGCCACTATGCCCTCGTGCAATCCGAGTGCTTTGCCGATGCCCAAAAGCGCAATCCCCACTGTCGCAACAGTCGACCAAGAGCTGCCCGTTGCCATCGAAACTATCGCACAAACGAGGCAGGCGGCAAAAAGAAATATCGTAGGATGCAGAATTTTTAAGCCGTAGTAAATCATTGCAGGAACAATGCCGCTTATCATCCACGTACCGGCAAGCGCGCCAATCAAAAGCAAAATCAAAACCGCGGTCAGCGACGAACTGATGCTATCCACCATTCCTTTTTGCAAATCTTCCCACCCGATTCCCAATCGCATCGCAATTATGCCGCCCACGGCAGAAGATAAAATCAGCGCAATTTGATTCGCACCGCTCAATGTATCGCTGAAAATACTGACATTGACCGTAAGGGCAATCATTAAAAACAATATCGGTAAAATCGCCTCAAAAAGTGTCGGAATTCGTCTCATCGGAATTGTTTTGTTCATTTGATTTCGGTAAAAATGTAAAACAGTACGTTATTTAGATGCAAAAAAATATTACAAGAACATCAAACTACAATAATAAGCATTAATGCAAATAATTGCTTGCTTTTTTCTTGATTTTTTTTCAAAAAAACAAAAAGCGATAATTTTTTTCTTTTGTAACGCTATTATTGGGCAACAGGGCTTGTTCATAAAAAATTAAACCTGTTTTTTGAGCAGTGTAAAGTGAGCATCTTGCTCACAAACTTTGTTTTTGATGAGGCAAGCAAGATGCTTGCATTACTTTGTTTGCATCGACCGGCGCCTCAAATGGTAAAAATAACGAACAAATTTTTATGAACAAGCCCTATATCGGGCAATTTATTCCCTTTCGACTCATAATTTCGTGCTTTTTTGCAGCACGATTTTCCAAAATCGCGCAGGCGAATCTGTGTTCTGTCCATTATTTTGCTGCGATATTCAAAAAAGAGGCTTGTTTCAAATCAAAAAGTCGCTTCTTACGCTAAAATTTGCAAAAATAACAAGCATATTTGCTTAATCCCTCAAAATGAATTTATTTTGCGCTTTATTAAATTTGATTTATGAAGCATTTTGCGACTTTTTGTGCCCTGCTGCTTTCCTTTTCGATGTTTGCTTGCCAAGATTGCAGCATGGAAACCGAAAGCGTCCGAAGTGTCCGCTTAGGTTTTTTCAAACTCGGCACCGACGGAAAAACGTATATTCCTTTTGATACCGCTTTCACAAAAATTTACGGATTTGGCAATGACGAAAAATTGCTTTATCCCAAAGAAGGCGAAACAGGAACGGTCAAAAGAAAAATTTTTGAACTTCCGCTCAACATTTACGACAAGGGAACGGCGTTTGTTTTTGAAAACAGCGGAAAAAAAGACACGATTGCCTTCTTGCACAAACAACGATATGAGGTATATACGCCCGACTGCGGTTATGCCGTTCAAATCTATGATTTTGAGGTCTTTAAAAGTCCTTATCCGAAATATAAAATTCATTCCACTACCTTGACAAGCACCAATATTTATGACATCGAAATTTATCCTTAGCCTTTTAATGTGTTTTTCTTTTTCAACTTTTCTTGCGGCGCAAGGAACGAAAGAGGCGGAGAAAAAAAATGACAAAATCACTGAAAAAGTCGAAAATAAAGAGAAAAAAGAGGAAAAATCCGCCAAAGAACCCATTCGTTGGGGATTGAGAAGCATCGGCATTTCCAACGACCTTTCTCCTTATTTAATGTCCTTTGTCGACGGCGATTTGCAGCGTTATGAGCTTGGTTTAGAGGCAAATATCAGCAATATTTTCTTTTTACAAGCGGAAGGCGGTTATGCTGCTGCGGCATTTTGGTGGGCAGAAAGAACGCCCTTTCGCTATGAAAATCAAGGAACTTATTATCGTTTTGGTATAGATTATAATCTATTGCATCGTTCTTTGGATTTGCAAGCCTTATTTGTCGGAGCGCGCTACGGCACGGCAAATTTTGAGCATTTACTTTACATTCCGACTTCCGGAAACGGCGCATTGCCCGATGAAGCTGTCGGATATTGGGAAGGATTTAACATTATTGAAGAAAAAGGCTTAACGAGACAATGGTTTGAATTGACGGGCGGCTTAACAACCAACATTTACCGCCGCTTTTATGCCTCAATCATTTTTCGTTATCAATTTGATTTGGGCGGCAAAGACGGCGAAACTGTCAAAGCAAGCAATGTTCCGGGGTTGAGAAGAAGTGATAAAAGTCCGAATTTAATTCTGAATTACAAAATTATTTATCGTTTGCCGCTCGGAAAAAAATAACTTCGGCAAACCTTAGCCTACGAGTGTTAAATAACTGAAAAACACAAGCAGATTGTTCGGCGCACACCATGTCTGACTTTTCTTGATTTTGCAACATTTCTGACAATCGCGAAAGAAAATATGGGCATTAAGTTGATAAAAAAGCCGATTTTATGCAATTATTACCTCACATATCGCTGCAACGCCAAGTGTGCTTTTTGTGATATTTGGGAGCGTCCCTCGCCTTTTGTATGCCTCGAGGACGTTCGCGAGAACCTTCTTGCCCTCAAAAAATTAGGCGTTCGTGTCATTGATTTTACGGGGGGAGAGCCTTTATTGCACCCCGAAGTTGCCGAATTTTTTGCTTTGGCAAAGTCTTTTGGTTTTATTACAACCTTGACAACCAACGCTTTACGTTATGAAAAATATGCTCCTGCTTTGGCGAAAAACGTGGATATGCTGCACTTTTCGCTTGATGCTTTTGACGCAGATTTGCACGACAAAATTCGCGGAGTAAAGTGTCATGCGAAAGTGATGAGCGGCATCACAAGGGCGAAAAGTCTCGGCGAAAAACCGGATATTCTTTTTACCGTAACGGAGCAAAATATCGGTGAAATTGACAAAGTTTGGTCGGAAATATGCCTGAAAAACGGGCTTATTTTGATTTTAAACCCTGTTTTTGAATATAATTCGGTTGATACTTTGGGCGGTTTGCGGCGCGAAAGTATTGAATATTTGCAAAAAAATTGGCTCGGGAAAAAAAATGTTTACCTCAATAATGCCTTTTTGAAACTCCGTTTGAACGGCGGCAATCGCACGGATTCGCCCGTTTGCCGTGCGGGGAGTTCCGTGATTGTCATTTCTCCCGAAAATAAATTGATTTTGCCTTGTTATCATTTGGGAATCAAAGAAATACCTTTGGAAAATCAGTTGGAAAAAATTTGGAAAAGTCAAGAAGCGCAAACAATGATTGCGCTCGAAGGGCGACTTCCTGCTTGTCAGTCCTGCGCCGTGAATTGTTACATGCAGCCCTCTTTTGCGGTCGAAATCAATCAATATTGGTTTTTGGCACTGCCGAGTACGCTCAAATATAACCTTATGAAAGGAACTTGGAAAAAACTTTTTTCCTGACGGCAGGGCGCAACATGTTGGCTGTTGTTCAAAAAAAATTTACTTAAATGCCGCATTTTACACTCAAATTGTTAACTTTCGGCTTCTCAAATTTGAACACAATGAAACAGTTACTTTTTATTTTGTGCCTATATTTTTGCACTTTTTTAACACTTTCGGCTCAAAAAGACACGCTTGTCATAGCAAGAGAATATTCTTCAAAAGACATTATGGGCGTAAAAATTGTTAAGTCGAGGAATAAATTC
>JBPOJO010000449.1:0-4767 GCA_052033485.1 Bacteroidota bacterium
CAAACATGGTAATAACCCTCTTTTTCCTCATCGCTCAAATCCATGCCGATTTGCTCCATGCCCTCCAAAGGATAAACGGCAAAATCCATCAAAGTGCCCGCCATATCCTCTTGATTTATCGGTTCGCCCAAAACTTGTGCGTCCCAATCGCCTGCCTGACGGATAAAATAACGTATGGAAGCGTGCATTAAACGGACTTTTTGCGCAGTCCGAATACCCGTTCCTTCGGGCGATAAGCCGCCTTCGCACAAAACATTAATCGTAAATTGCGAAGTTTCCATTAAACGGCGCGTAAAAGGGTGCAAATTTCCGTTTTTTTCGCTCAAACGCCCCGTGCGGTAGAGGACTTCCGCGCCGTTTGCGCAGGCATAACTTGCGGGCAATGACTTACACAAGAGCATCATGGAAATTTCGGGACCGTATTTTTTGAAACAATCTTGTCCGGCTTTGATGAGGCTGTTGTCCGCGAAATCGGGCAATTTAGCCGTTTCAATGAAATATTCGCGGACGAAAGCCGGCATTTCATCAGGGGGCAAAGTCGTATTTTTCATCATAGAGCGATAAAAAGAATTGACCTCGCGCGTTTCGCCGTCCGCAATTATTTTGCCGAGAATAGAATCGGCTAATTCGTCCGTTTCGGAGCGGAATTTTCGCAAAAATTCCGGAGTAGGGGTATTCATTATTGAGAAAATTACAGGAAGTTAATTGATTGAATGCAAAAATGAGCTTTTTTTTGAGAAAAACAAATTTTTACTGAAATTGTTTTGCCTATTTTTATAATTTTTGGGCTATACCTTCGTTTTTTTTCCGCAAACATGCACCCTCAAATCTGTGTTTTTCGCCGCCTGAACGCAGTGCAAGATTTCGTAATTTTTTTGTGCAACAATTCCGGTAAAAATGTGTTATTTTGCAAAAAAATTGGCATGAGCAAAAAAGGGAGAATTTTGGTGGCAATGAGCGGCGGAATTGACAGTTCGCTTGCCGCAGTTATGCTGCATGAAGAAGGTTATGAAGTCGTCGGTATGACCATGAAAACGTGGGATTACGCCTCTTCCGGCACTTCCGGTAAAAAAGAAACCGGCTGTTGCAGCCTCGACTCTATCAATGATGCAAGAACAATCGCCGTCGAACTTGGTTTTCCGCACTATATTTTGGATATACGAAATGAGTTCGGTGATGCCGTAATAGATTATTTTACAGATGAATACATCGCAGGACGCACACCTAATCCCTGCATCATGTGCAATACACATATCAAATGGGAAGCTCTCCTTAAACGCGCCGACAAATTGGATTGTGAATGGATTGCGACAGGTCATTATGCAAAAATCCGCGAGGAAAATAATCGTTTTGTCATTTCTAAGGGCATTGACGATACAAAAGACCAATCTTACGTACTTTGGGGCGTTTCGCAAGAGAGCCTAAGCAGAACAATTTTGCCGCTCGGCGACTTAACCAAAGCCGAAATCAGGCAATCCGCCAAGGAAAGAGGCTTTTTTGACTTGGCAAATAAACCCGAATCTTACGAAATTTGCTTTATTCCCGACAACGATTACCGCGCTTTTCTCAAAAAACGCCGCCCCGAAATCAAAGACGAGCTTGCCGGCGGCGAATTTGTCAACACGGAAGGGAAAATTATCGGAAAACACGACGGTTATCCGTTTTACACAATCGGGCAAAGAAAAGGACTCGGCGTGGCTTTCGGCGAGCCGGTTTATGTCGTGGATATTCTCAAAGAGCGAAATCGTGTAGTGTTGGGCGCGCCGGAAGATTTGATGCGTAACGGCATGATTGTCAGGAATTTAAACCTGCAAAAATATCCGAGTTTGGAAGGAAAAGAATACGAAACCATCACCAAAATTCGCTCAAACGACAAGGGCGCACCCGCAAGAATCACGCAGGAAGGCGACATGATAAGGGCTGTTTTTCACCAAAAAGTCAGTGCCGTCGCAAGAGGACAAGCAGCGGTTTTTTATGAAAATGACGATGTTTTGGGCGGCGGTTGGATTGAAAGTGCTTTTAATTGTTAAAAAATTGCATTTTTGCATACCTCAGCGCGATTTTCTAAACAGCGAAACATTCGGCGCAATTTAGAAAATCGCAACAGGATTAACGCACAACTGCCGCATTTTCAAGGCGATACAACAAACGATGTATGTTGTCCCGATTGAATTTTAACGTTCCGCGTACCGTAACGGTTTGTGAAAACGGCACTTCTCCGGTCGGAAAAACTTCCATCACCGTTTCGGGACCCGCCGCGCCGCAAAAATAGCAGTTTTCAAAAGGATAGGCAGAAATGACAAAATAATCGCTGCCCAATTCCAAAGGCATAATGTAGCCTTTTATGAAAATTGTTTTGTTCTCAAATTCCGAAACTTTTTCGCCGAAAATCGGTAATTTTATTTTTCCGACGGCTTGGTCATTTTTTTCGATATAGCTCACATCGCGCAAATTGCGCCAAAACTCAAAGTCTGATTGCCCGAAAACAACAGAGCAAAAAAGCGTGAGCAGAAAAAAGAGTATGAAAAATCGGCAGTAACGCATCTTTTTTTTCACAAAATTAATTCCGCAAAAAATAGTAAGCGGCACTTTTGGATTTTATTTTGAATTTTTTTTGATTTTTTTTGGCAAAATAAAAATACTTTGTTTTTTTTACGGCATGAATATAGGAAAAACAGAATTAAAGGACGACGATTTTGGTTTCGTCAGACTCGGCGCGGTGGACATCGGCTCAAATGCGGTTCGTTTTCAGGTCAGCCGAGTATATGAGGAAAAGGGCATTATTACCCTCAAAAGGGTTGAATACTTACGTTTTCCGCTGCGATTTGGAGAAGACGTATTTACCGAAAAAGCTTTTATTACAAAAACCAAAGAGGACAAATTTGTCAAGTTGATGAAGGCGTTTAAGTTGATGTTTGAGTTGTATGAAGTCGACGATTATATGGCTTGCGCTACTTCGGCAATGCGCGAGGCGGTCAATGGCGAGGCGGTCGTGAGGCGGGTACAAGAAGAAGCGGGGCTGAATGTTGAAATTATCAGCGGTGATAAAGAGGCTGAAATCATTAATTCCGCGCTCGGAAGCCTTATTGACGAAAGAAATTACGTTCACGTTGATGTCGGCGGCGGCAGTACGGAGGTCAATATTTTTTCCAAAAAAGTGAAAATAGCGGGACATTCTTTTCGACTCGGCTCTGTTCGCGCCCTCAATCCGAAAAAAAATGAACAAGAATGGGCGCAAATTTATCAATGGATACAAGAAAAATTAAAGAATATCAAAGGCTCGGAAGTTACCGCTATCGGCACGGGCGGCAACATTAACAAATTATATGACCTTTCTTTGCCGAAAAAAGAGGGCATTTTGACCGTAAAGGAGTTGGAAAGAGTAAGAAATTTGCTTGCAGGCTATACTTTTAAAGAACGTATTGAACTTTTTAACCTCAACGAAGACCGCGCAGATGTAATTGTTCCGGCTGCTGATATTTACCATCACGCGGCAATGGCGGCGGGTGTAAAAGAAATTATTATTCCGAAAGTTGGCTTGCGCGAAGGCATAATTCAAATACTTTTTAACAAACATAAAGTAAAATACAGTCGTTGGTAGACTTTATTCGGTCTCTTCACGATGCAAAAAATAGTCAATTAAATAAGCATCTTCGCCCTTATCGGTAACAAAAAGTCCGTTTTCGTCCTTTCTTGTGATATTAATGTTGGTTTTTGTAAATTCTCGTACGCGCTTGTAATACTGCCGTTTCGACAAGTCCCCGTGCCAAAAATGGAACAAATTTCCTTGTACAAAAGCAATTTTTCCCTGCACCAAATCATAAAATTTTTCTGACCACAAACGAATTTCTTCGAGATTTTCCGTGAAAGCTTTGGCGATGCAGGTATGCAAATGCGGGTCTGCAGCCGCGTGTGCGATGATATGGTCGGCTCCGCCTATCAAGGCATGGTCAAAAAGCGGCAAAGCATCGAGTATTTCGCGCCGCGCACCCCAAACAAACCCCACGTGCCCGTGTGTGCCGTAATGCGGTGATTTCCACAAATCATTGCTGACATAATTTGCCGCAAAACTGCGCCATACACGCGGATTGAGGCTGTTCGGAACAGGCGAAGAAAGTACATCTTCGTCCGAAAAAGTCGAAATATCCTCGTCTTTTCCCAAATGAATTGCATATTCAAAAGGTTGAACTAAATTGTTATTTTTCAAGCATTTAACTGCGAGCGGCAACCAATTATTTTCGGCAAAAACAATGTCCGCATCAGCCCAAAATACATAGCGAAATCGGGCGGGCAATTCGGCAATAATTTTATTCAGCAAAGATTCTTTGTGCCACAACAAACTTTCCGTATAAATTCGTTTAATGTTCTTGTTTTCAGGGAGTTGCGGTGCAGTTCCTGCAATGACACATTCAATAATTTGGTGGTTAAGGTGTTTTATCCGAAAATAAAATTCTTCAAAAGCGCGCAGGCGGTAGGGAGAAGAAAAAGGATTAAAATAGCAAGAAACTATCACGGAGGCGGAATCTGTGTGATATTTTTGTGAAAAAACAGTTTTGTTTTTTAGCGCATCAAACATGTTGACGAAAATTTGTCAATTTAAAGTACAAAAACACTCCGTTTATTTTCTCAATCATTTAAAACGGGCTGAATCTTGTGGTAAATATATTGCAGAAATTTGTTTGCGTTAAATATTTTAGGGCTTGTTCATAAAAAATTTGCGCGTTATTTTTACCATTTGAGGGCATGAATTTTAGCCGGGCGATGTAA
>JBPOJO010000324.1:0-1523 GCA_052033485.1 Bacteroidota bacterium
ATACTTTTGTGTGTTTCGCCTGTCAGGTAAAGCTTTTTCACAACTGCTGAAAGTTGAAGCAAAATAGCTTCTTTTTGCCTCCGTTCTTCTTCAGCCTTTGCTTCCGCTTCTTCAGCCTTTGCTTCCGCTTCTTCTTTTTGCCTCCGTTCTTCTTCAGCCTTTGCTTCCGCTTCTTCAGCCTTTGCTTCCGCTTCTTCTTTTTGCCTCCGTTCTTCTTCTGCCTTTGCTTCCGCTTCCTTTTTTAGTTTTCGGTCTTTTGCCGATTTTTTCTCTGCAATTTCCGCCTTTTTCTCTGCAATTTCCGACTTTTCACGCTCTTCTTCCAACAACAAACGCACAAAACGTTCGGAGGCTTCCTCTTCCTCTACCGCTTTTACCAATTTTTTATTGCCCGTCGCTGCTTGCAAAATGTTAATGATGTGCGAAACCTCAGGGTCGTCCGTTTGCGCTTTGTATTCTCGCAAATATTTAATTTCCTTGCCGCCTATCACCACAAAATCATCTTGCACAAAAATACTCAACAAGCGACCTAAGGCGGTTTTTAAACTCAAATGCAAATTTTCAAAAACAATAAAAAAGCCTTTGGGCATCAAACGCTCAATAAAACTTATTCGTTCTGTGATTTTTTCGCCCGTTTGCATATCTGTCAAATCGTGGTCGAGTTTGATGCAATTATTGTCAACTTCCTCAAAGGGTCGCCCCAAAAAGTAAATACCGATAACAGGTAATGGATTTTTGACTGTTTTGGGCTTGCCTCGTTTATTTTTGACCGTCAGCGCGTCTTCTTTTTCCAACATTTGCGCTAAATAGCGACGAAAACGCATGATATCGAGAATGTCGTAGGCTTTTTGCACCTCGACAGCGATAAGTTTGAGTTCGCCCTCTTTCGTTTTTACCTTTGCGGAAAAGTCGAAACGCATCAAACGAGGCACTTTTTCGTTTATTTTGATTTTGACGCGCTCGTGCGGGTACGGGTGAACTTCCACAATTTCTTCTCCGATAATTGTGCCGATTAAAAACTTTGCGATGCGCAAATCTTGCATCAAAAGTTTGAAAACAGTATCATAAACGGGATTTGCTATTTTTACAGTTTTTGCCATACCCTATTTTCTTTGTGCAAAGATACGGTTTTTTTTCGGAAATTGTTTTTGAATGTTTAGAAAATAAACTGTCATCAGGAGCTTGTAGGGACACAAGCGAGGACGAAAATTAAAAATTTCGCTTTCCAAAGAAAATTTTGTATTTTTGGGGGTTAGCCCCCCTGAATTCGGCGGAGGGAATCGTTTTAAAAATAATTAAAAAAAATATTGAAAAATATTTGCTAAAAACAGTTGCAAAATTTCAATGTAAGTAAAGCTGTTTTTTTTATTTTTTATAAAAACGCAGCTTTGTTAAAATTGAACAATATTTTAGTTACATTATTATCTGATAAAAAAGATGAAAAAAGCAATCTTTTTATTGTTTTTCGCTATAATTTCATTTGGCGATTATTCTTTTTGTCATGCTATTTTCCTGCAAAAAAG
>JBPOJO010000613.1:0-2281 GCA_052033485.1 Bacteroidota bacterium
GCAAAATTTTATTTGGTTTGTCTAATCGAAATAAAACTTTTCGGACACACTCTACAATTCGTCCAAATCCGCATGCTAAAGCTCGCGGTACAATTCGTCCAAATCCGCAAGATGAAGCTCGCGGTACAATTCGTCCAAATCCGCATGCTAAACCTCGCGGTACAATTCGTCCCAATCCGCAAGATGAAGCTCGCGGTACATTTCTTTTTATAATATTTGCAAAAAATGAAAAATTAGCGGAAATTCGCATTTTTATTGCCGATTAAATTTTAACATTTTATTCATGAAATTTTTTTATGTTTTCGCCGCTTTTGCCGTGAGCTTTTTCACGCTGCAATCAAACACTTTTTCGCAAAAAATCTCCTATTCACTGAGCTTTCCCGCGCCGCACACGCATTACGGCAAAGTGCTCATGCAGGTAGATGAGGCTAAGGGGCAGGAAGCTGTTTTGCTCATGCCCGTGTGGGCGCCCGGGTCTTATCTCGTTCGTGAATTTGCCAAAAATATGGAAAATTGCCTTGCTAAAGACTTGAAAGGCAATTTGTTACCGATGAAAAAATTGTCAAAAAATGAATGGCAAATTACACTCCCTGCCGACAAAAGTTTCACATTTGAGTACGATTTATATGCTTTTGAAATGAGTGTTCGGACAAATTTTATTGACGAATCGCACGCCTATTTGAATCCCGTTGCAGCGTTTCCGCTCTTGAAAGGCGCGGAAAATAAGGCAGGTTTGCTCCGAATTGAGCCTTTTGCGGCTTGGAAAAAAATTTCGACCGCACTTGAAAAAGATAACAATGCCGATTTTTTGAGAAAATTCAATAATTATGACGAATTGGCAGATTCGCCGATTGAAATCGGCAATCACGAAATTTTTGAATTTACATCGGCAGGTGTTCCGCATACGGTTGCCGTTTATGGGGAAATGCCCTTGTTCGACGCAAAGCAATTTTTTACGGAGGATTTCAAAAAAATTACCGAAACTTGTACGGCGATTTTCGGAAAAAATCCCTGTCAATCTTACACGTTTATCGTTCATAATCTCGAAAACGGCAGCGGCGGATTAGAACATAAAAATTCGACAACATTACAAGTCAAACGCAATGCTTATCTGAGTGAATCGGGCAGAATCGGCGTTTTAAGTCTTGCCGCTCACGAATATTTTCACCTTTGGAACGTCAAACGCCTTCGCCCTGCGGGCATCGGACCGTTTGATTATTCAAAAGAAAATTACACTTCTTTGCTTTGGTTTTCGGAAGGAATTACCTCTTATTTTGATGAATTATTGCTCTATAACGCCGGTTTTATGTCTTTGGAAACGCTTCTTGATGGTTTTTTTTCAAAGGTCAATACGGCAGAAAAAAGACCGGGGAACAAAGTACATTCGCTTGCAGACGCGAGTTTTGATGCTTGGATAAAATTTTATCGCCCAAACGAAAATTCATTTAACAGCACTTGTTCGTACTACGAAAAGGGAGCTTTAGCGGGTTTTTTATTGGATTTGGAAATTGCGCGACGTACGGCGGGGCAAAAAAATCTTTCGGGACTAATGCGCTTATTGTACGAAGAATTTTTTGAAAAAAAGGACACGGGATTTACGGAAAATGATTTGTTGCGCGTTGTAAATGCCTATACACAAAGCGATTTAAGCGATTTTTTTGCCCTTTGCATCAACGGAACAGGGCAGCCCGATTACGAAAAACTTTTTGAGCCGGCAGGAATTGGTGTTAAAAAGGTTAATATTCGCAAAAAAAATTGGGGCGCGCAACTCAAAGATGAAAACGGAAAAATTGTCATTGCGACACTTTCACGTGAAACTTTGCTCTATCACGCGGGTTTGAGCGTACAGGACGAGATTGTGGCGGTAAATGGTTTTCGTTTGAAATCAATTTCGGAATGGCTGTTTTGGGAAAATAACTTCAAAGAGGGCGAAAAATGCAAAATTCTGTTCGCTCGCGACGGGCGTATGTCAGAAAAAGAGATTGAAGTGAAGTTTTTTGAAGAAAATCACTTCATTTTTGACAATCGAAAAAATAAAACCGATGCGCAGAAAAAAGTTTTTGAGGCGGTTTTTAAGCCTTAGGTGAATGAAGAAATAAACAGAACTAACATTTCTTTGTGAAATGTTAGTTCTTACTTGCGGCAATTTTCAGCCTAATTTTCGCTTGAGCGAAAGCCGATTCTTCTCTTTGCGGCATCTTCGTCCGTAAATTTGACCTCCTTGAGGTCTCGGAGCGATAAATGTTGCATAGATTCGGGGGTTCGTTCTTCGGGCGCAAGG
>JBPOJO010000421.1:0-8994 GCA_052033485.1 Bacteroidota bacterium
ATCTCTACAAAAAAAATGATAAAATTTTTGTCGTGTTAAAAATTATGAAAGCCGATGCCGAAAATCTTCTTGTTTCGGAAACGCAAAGGCTCAATATTTTCGTGCATGAATACGCGCTTTGCAAAGAAGGCGACACGGCGGTTTTTGACAGTCGTCCCGAATTTTTCGAAAAAAAAATCAATGCCTTTGTGCTCGGCGCGCAGTTTTCAATGACCTCCAATATGCTCGAATTGGGCTATTCCCGCGCAAAAATTGCTTGGAATGAGCAAGTTTTCCTCTTTCAAGCTCTTGCGGAAGTGAATTTTTGGAACGGCAATTTGACACGTACAAAACAGGTTTTTCGCCCCGACAGCCTCGGACCGGACTATGAAATTCAAGTTCCGCGCGAAAATATTTACGGTTTGCACCTCAATTTTATGACGCAGCGTTGGTTTGCGGGCGGCGCGGGAATTTCAATGAACACCAACGGCAGCAAATTTCAATTCGGCGTTCGACCGATAATCGGTTTTAGTTTCAAATTTTTGGGCGACATCGGTGCGTTGTCAAGTTTGGTTTACAGCTATAATTTTTTGCTGCTCAAAGAGGGGTTCGGTATTCCGATAGAAGACCTCAATCGCAGTTCTGTAACGCTTCGGGTCGGTATTCCGGTCAAAAAACGTTTCAGAAAAGTGAATAAATTGGTATTTTTGGACGAATAAAATATTTTCATTTATGCTGACAATTCTTTCTCCATCCAAAACGCAGGATTTTTCCCTTGCCTTGCGCGGCGCGACAAGTTTGCCGAGATTTGAAAACGAAAGTAAAATTTTGTTAAAAGAATTGCAAAAATTATCTGCCGACGAACTTGAATCCCTGATGCAAATCAGTCCGAAACTTGCCCTTTTGAATCAAGAACGTTTTGCTAAGATGCAATTTCCTTTTGATGAAAAAAATTCAAAACAGGCTTTTTGGGCATTTCGCGGCGACGTTTATGACGGTCTGAACGCCGACTCTTTTTCCGATGCGGACATTATTTTTGCACAAAAACACATCAGGATGTTGTCCGGTTTTTACGGAATTTTACGCCCCTGCGACCTCATTCAGCCCTATCGTTTGGAAATGAAAACCGCACTGAAAAACCCGCGCGGTAAAAATTTATACGAATTTTGGGGCAAACAACTCGCCGAAATCTTAGAAAAAGACGCGGCAAATATGCAGGAGAAAGTGTTGATTAATTTAGCGTCGGAAGAATACGCAAAAGCAGCGCAACTTAAAAAAATTAATTTGCGTGTCATTACGCCGATTTTTAAGGAGCAAAAAGGGGATAAATATGTCGTTACGGCACTTTTTGCCAAAAAAGCGCGCGGTATGGCGGCAAATTTTATCATCAAAAATCAAATCGTAAATCCCGAACACCTGAAAACATTTTCTGAGGCGGGTTACTTTTTTTCCGAAAAATTATCCGATAAAAACGAGTGGATTTTTGTTCGCTGAGAATATGTTAGCGGCTAAAAACGAAGTACTTGCGCAAATTTAAAGGCTGAAAAATCGTAGCTAATTAGCCGGTTTGTCAAAAATTGTACCGCGAGCTTTAGCTTGCGACCTTATATTCGTTTGTAGACACATGGCTTGTTCCATAAATCCGCAAGCTAAAGCTTGCGATACACTCGGCAGAGTATCTTTCGTGAAGACACAAACAACGTCAGAGATTGTGTTTTTTTAACATAATTCTGAAATATTTTAAAAAAAGAGGCGTAACAAATGTTTGTTGATAAATTCTTTTGAAAAAAAATCATTTTGAAAAAAAAAATTATCAAATTTCACTTACTTTTGTGTGATTTTTGACAATCAAAAAACGGAATTTATTCACATAATTTTTTCGAACAATGAAAAAGAATTTTTTTTTGCTATTAACGGCATTGATGTTTTTGTCAACACTGACTTTTGCTCAAAACACTAAAATCGGATATACAAGCGCGTCGCAAATTCTCCCGCAAATGCCCGAATTTAAAACGATTCAGACGGAATTGGAGTCTTATGCTAAAGTTTTGGAAAATCAAGCGAAAACCAAACAGGACGAATTTCAAAAAAAATTAGCGGATTATGAAAAATCCGGACCTGAATTGTCGCCTATCATGCGTCAGCAAAGGGAAAACGAATTGCGTCAATTGCAAACCGGTTTGCAAGATTTTCAGCAATCCGCGCAAAAAGATTTGCAAGAAAAAGAGCGCGTTTTGCTTGAGCCGGTTTATGAAAAAGTAAACAAAGCAATCGAAGATGTTGCGAAAGAAAACGCATACACCTTGATTTTAAATTCTTATGACGGTACGGGCAGCTCAAGTATTTTGTATGCAAACAAAGAAAATGACGTTACCAACCTTGTTTTGAAAAAATTAGGTATCACGCCGAAAGAAGACGGCAAATAAAAAAAAGCGGGCTAAGATGCATTAATATGCGTTTTTTAGCCCGTTTTACTCCCAAAAAAATGAACATCTTTGACCTTCATTGCGATTTGCTTTCTTATTGCGCCGATGCGCCCGGACGCTCGGCGTTCGATACCGTTTCGCGTTGCTCTTTACCGCAACTTCGGGCGGGTAAAGTTGCTTGTCAAGTGCTTGCCGTTTTTTCATTTACCGAAAAAGGAAGTGTAGCATTTGCGGAAAAACAAACAGAATACTTTTTGAAAATATTGCGCGAAAATCCCCATAACTGCCAAAAAATTATTTCAGCAAATGATTTTAAACAAGCCGTTTATGAAGAAAAAATCGGTTTTTCGCTTGCGATAGAAAATGCCTCCGGACTTTGTGAGGAAGAGGAGCCGCTTGCGCTTTGTTTTTCGCGATTGGAAAATATTTTGCAAAAAACAGAGGATATTTTTTACATCGGTTTGACGCATCATCGCGAAAATCGTTTCGGCGGCGGCAATCAAACAACAGTCGGCTTAAAACCTGATGGTAAAATTTTGCTCGAATACCTCTCGGGGCGCGGAACAGCGATTGACCTCGCACACACAAGTCGCGCTTTAGCCGCTGATATTCTTAATTTTACCGCAGCGGCAAATTTATCCGTTCCGATTCTTGATTCCCACTCAAATTTTTTTGCCCGTAAAGCCCATGAACGCAACCAAACAGACGAAATTGCGCTTGAAATTGCGGCAAGGGGCGGCATTATCGGCTTAAATTTCCTCAAAGATTACATCGGCGAAAATCATACGCTTCTTTTTCGGCACATGGAGCACGCGCAAAAATTAGGCATTGAGGCGCATATTGCGTTCGGTGCGGATTTTTTTTATGTTGAAGATGCCAAAGATTCACCGCGTTATCCCTATTATTTTCCCGAAATTTTTAATGCAGCCGCTTATCCGAGTTTGCTTGCGGAAATGTCGGAAGTCGGTTTTTCAGAAGATTTTTTGAAAAAAATTGCCTTTAAAAATGCCCTTTCTTTTTTGGACAGAAAGAATTCCGAAAAAAATATCTAATTCGCGGCAAAAGACAACCACTGAAATTATTTTTTCCGGAAGTTTTTATTCCGTATTTTTGCAAAAATGGAAACGAATATGAACAAGGATTTGCCGGTTCTTCCTGTCGGCGAGCAGGATTTTAAGATTTTGCGAGACAACGGAGCTGTTTATGCGGATAAAACGCTTTACATTTATTCGTTGATTTTTAAAAGGAAATCTAAGTTTAATTTTCTTCCGCGCCCGCGTCGTTTTGGTAAATCTTTATTAATCAGCACTTTATCGGAAATATTTTTAGGCAATAAAGAACTCTTTTTGGGGCTGTATATAGAGGATAAAATTTCATGGGAAAAATATCCCGTGCTTCATTTTGATTTCAGTAAGATTGGATTCAGAACGTTGGGCTTGAAAAATGCAATTTTAAAACGCTTATATGAAATTGCGGCAGATTTTGAAATTATGCTCAAATCAGAAGGTATTGATAACCTTTTTAGAGAGTTGATGGAGAATATCAAAAAAAAAACCGGCAAAAAAGCGGTCATTTTAATTGACGAATACGACAAGCCTATTACGGACGTTTTGGAAGTCGGCGAAAACGAGGAAGCAAGAAATAACCGCGACATTATGCGCACTTTTTACGGAGAAGTCAAAGGGAGTTCGGGACATATTCAGCTTTTTTTTGTCACCGGCATTGCGCGGTTTTCGAGGGTTTCGATTTTTTCGGACTTAAATAATTTAACAGATTTGAGTTCCAACAAAGATTATCACAATATTTTAGGCTATACACAAGAAGAATTAACGCAATATTTTTCCGAACATTTGAATTTTATTGCCGAAGAAAAAAACATTACGCTCGATGAATTGCTTGCACAAATTAAAGATTGGTACAACGGTTTTTCGTGGAACGGAAAGGACAGGGTGTACAATCCTTTTTCAATTTTGCTTTTTTTAACGGAGCGAGAATTTAAAAATTTTTGGTTTGCAAGCGGCACGCCAAAGTTTTTGATAGAATTATTGAAAAAAGAGGAAGTTTATGATATTTCGGGCATAGAAGTCGACATTTCGGAGACCGAAAATATTGACCTTGATAATTTAGGCTTGGTAACTTTGTTTTTTCAAACGGGCTATTTGACCGTCAAAGAAAAGTCAGATGATGACATGTACACATTGATTTATCCGAATAAAGAAGTTGCGGAGTCGATGCAAAAGCATATTTTAGCCAATTATTCCGGCACATTAAGCAATGTCAGTGTTGCCAAAAACATGACAAAAGCCGTTAAAAACAATGATTTTGAGATGCTTGAAAACTGCATCAATACGCTTTTTGCCTCCGTTCCGTATCAAATTTTTGACACAAAACAAGAAAAATATTTTCATGCGATTTTGTTTTTAGCATTCAAATTGTGCGGCTATCACATCGTTTCGGAAGTTTCAACTTCGCACGGTCGGGTAGATGCGTTGATGCAAGTCGGCAACAAAATCTACCTTTTTGAGTTCAAATTAAACGATTCTGCCGAAAATGCCTTGCAACAAATCCGCGACAAGGGCTATTATCGGCAATATCTCGGTCAGGGAAAAGAAATTTACCTCATCGGTATCAATTTTTCGGGCGCGACGAAAAGTGTGGAGAAAATGCTTACGGAAATTTGTAAATCGGAATATTGATTGCAAAAACAAATATTTTTTCTGCCTTTGTTAGCCTTTCACAAACGACCTCATGTTGTGTTAGGTTTTGTCGCTTGCGAAAACACAAGCGACGCGAAAGAAATTAGTTGCTAAACATACTCTAATTTTGCTCCGAAAATTACGTCCAATCAACGGGCGGTTTTTCTTCCGACGGACTTTGCGGTTCGGGCGAGTTGTCAGGTATTTCGGGCAAACTGTCGGGTTGCGGTTCTAAGTCATTTTTTAAATCATTAAGGCTGTCTTTGACCGTATTCTCCAATGAATCAGCACTTTGCTTCAAAATATCTGTTGTGTCGCTTGCAACGGTATCTTTCGGAAAATCGGGAAATGAGGGATTTTTTGCTCCCGAAGTTGTTCCCCCTTTGTCCGAATCGCTGCAATCGCAACAGCCGTCGTTGCAGCAATTATTGCAACAACCGTCGTCTCCGCACGTATTGCAGCAATCGCCGTTGCTCAAAATATCGCAACCGCAAGTGCAACAAGCCGTAAAACAAGCGGCGGAACAATCACTGTTGCAGCAAGAGGCGCAATCGCAACAAGCATAACAATCGGCAGCGCGGACGTTCATGTTGTCCGCATAATGCCCGCCCGTACAGGAGAGGCAAGTTTTGGGCGCGCAACCGATTTTATGCAGCACATTTCCGACAATATTTTGGGCGGTAAGGGTAAAATTATGCGTAAAAATATTTTCAGCATATAATAATTTCACCTGCGTAAGTATCTCATTTGCAATCTTTTCAAGCGTATTTTTTGTTTTCAAAAGAGCTGTTTCGAGCGGGATTTTTTGTTCGTTTGCCAATTCGAGAATCGGGTTACTTTCTTGTTTTTGTATATCTTTTTTAAGGTCAGCAATGCCGTCTGCAAGAGGAATCAGCGCACCTATGGCATAAAAAAAGTCGCTCATTTTTGCCGTATTTTGAAGCCTTGTCGCACCTGCAATGTACAAAAAGCACTGTTTTGAAAGTTTTCCGGAAACTTCCGTAAGGGTTTGAATATTTGCTTGCGCATTGCGCGTTACTGCTGCAAATTCGTCAATGATATTCACAAGTGCGGGCGGAAAAGTTTGTAATAATTTTTCGGCGCGAGTGCGGAGTTGTTTTTCTAAAATTTTTTTGTACAAAGCCGGATTGTCCGTTTGCTCGTCGACACTTTTTATCCAAGCCAAAATATATGATAATTCCGCCGCACGCTCAGCGGCAGGGTGTTTGTAAGCATTGTTTTTTTTGAGAAATAAAGCCGACGGACAAGAAGTTTTTTGAGCCTGAAAGTCATTGAGATACGGAGTGAGTGCGTGCAGCGCCAAGGTAAGCTCGTGGTTGATAAAAAAAGCCGCAAAAAGTCCGTTTTGACTTCGCAAAGCGGCACAAACGGAGCAATAATGCGTTCGATAAAGGCTTTTAGCGTCGGGCGAAAGCGAGCAGGCAGGTTTAAGGTGTCCTAACATAGCGATTTTTGTTTTAAGAATGACGTTCGGCAAAGAAATTTTGCTGCAAAAACCGCGCAAAGGATTGGAAATTTTTGAAAATTTAGTAACTATTTAGCTTGCGGATTTTGGAGGAAGGTATCCTGCAACAAGTGATTGTAAGGTCGCAAGCTAAAAGCTCGCGGTACATTCTTGGGCAATGCGCCTAAATAGTTATAAAATTTAGTAAAAAAGCAAGGGCAGCGTCGCAAAGACTTTTGCCTGCGAACAATGATTAAATCTTTCCCGCAAAACTATTTTTCACGCTCAATAGAAAATTTAACAAGGCTGATGAGGGAGGATTTAAAAATATTGTCTTCAAATTCGTCGAGCATTTTGACTGACTCATGAAAATATTTCATCATAACCGTTTTTGTGTATTCGATTCCGCCGCTTTTTTTGACAAATTCAATCACTTCTTGCACTTTTTCGTTGCGATGACTTTGATTTTTGACCAAATTAATAATGCGTTTTCGCTCCGCGGGCAATGATTTATTCAGCGCGTAGATGAGCGGAAGGGTCATTTTTTTTTCTTTAATATCAATTCCGAGCGGTTTTCCGACCTCCGAATTGCCGTAATCAAATAAATCATCTTTGATTTGAAAAGCTATACCAACGGTTTCGCCGAACGCAATCAATTTTTTAACGGTTTCGGCATCGGTTTCCGTTGAGGCAGCCCCGACTCCGCAACACGCCGCAATGAGCGTAGCGGTTTTTTGTCTGATAATTTCAAAATAAATTTTTTCATCAATATCTAATTTTCGCGCTTTTTCGATTTGCAAAATTTCGCCTTCACTCATTTCGCGCACCGCATTTGAAATGATTTTCAACAAGGCAAAGTCCTCATTATCAATCGAAAGCAAAAGTCCGCGCGCCAACAAGTAATCGCCGACCAAGACGGCAATTTTATTTTTCCACAACGCATTAACTGAAAAAAAACCTCTGCGATAGTTCGCATCATCTACCACATCATCATGCACAAGCGTTGCCGTATGCAGGAGTTCGACCAAAGCCGCACCGCGATGTGTTTTTTCGTTGATTTCACCGCAAAGACCTGCGGTCAAAAAAACAAACATCGGTCTGACCTGTTTCCCTTTGCTTCTGATGATGTAGCCCATAATTTTATCAAGCAAAAAAATGTCTGTTTTCATAAACGAACGAAATTTTTTTTCAAATACTTCCATTTCGGCGGCAATCGGGCTTTGAATATCCGTAAGTTTCATTTTTTTCGGCTTTGTTTAGATATGCTTGACGGCAATTTTCGGCGCAATAATACGCATAATTTGCGCTAAAAAATAATTAATGGAGGCTTAAACGTATTTTTCTTTGATTTTTAAAAACTTTTGTTCAAAAAAATGGAAGGAAACTGCCGAAACCACTAAGAGGAGCGAAAAAGTGAGTGAAAAGTAGGCAAGAAAAAAATACAATTCGCCCGAAGGCAGTGGAATTTTTTTTAAAATTAAAACAACAAAATTTAAAACCAATAAATGATACATGTATATACCGTAAGACCATTCGCCCAATTTTTCAAAAAGAAAAAAGTCGCAACGGAACACAGAACGAGGTTTCATGCCCGTACAAAGAATGAAACCCGCAAAAATAATGCTCCAAATACTTGTGCGAAAAACAGGGGAAAACAGCATAAAATTGTAAATTTCTCCCAAAAAACTGCTCAAAATGTATTCGTGGAAAAATATTTTCATTAAAATCAATATCCCGAAAAGCCATTCAAATTGCCAAAGTTTGGCTAAAAAACGCTCGTATTTTAAACAATATGCCGCTAAGCCGCCGACTGCCATACATTCAAATTGCAAACTTTGTCCGAAAAGCATTATCGCACTTTTTTCTTCCTGTGTAAAATAAAAAACATAAAAAAGTATTCGAGAGAAGATAATTAACAAAAAAATCCATAATAATTTTTGTCGAAAAAATTTAACCAAAGGTGCCCAAAGTAAATAAAATTGTTCTTCCACACCGATTGACCACAAAGGCGTGAGTAAACCGCCCCCGAAAAGGGCATTGACTAAGTTCGGCAAAAATAAGCAATACAAAACGGCACTCTCCGGCATCGTAAATTGATGCGGAAGCGGCAAGTTAAAAATGTTAAAAACGAAGGCAAAAAACAAAACTCCGAGCAGAAAAATTAAAAAATAAAGCGGCCATATTCTTAAAATTCGCCGCATATAAAAGTTTCCGATGCGGATTGTTTGTTTTTTTTCAGCTTCGTGCAACAACAACGCAGTTATCAAAAAACCGCTCAAAACTAAAAAAAACTATACGGCTCTAGAGCCGATTTTAAACAAAGGCAGATTGCCGAGATGAGGCAGAGAATTTTTTGCACAAATTGTTTCTCCGTGATGCAATACAACAAGAAAAGCAGCAAAAAAACGCAAACTGTTAAATCCTTTAA
>JBPOJO010000349.1:0-8446 GCA_052033485.1 Bacteroidota bacterium
AATCCGCAAGCTAAAGCTCGCGGTACCCTCCGGCTAAACACTTACCTTTTTTCAATAAGTGGGTGCTGTAACGGGCAAATGCCCGTAGGGTATTTGCCCGTTTTTGTGCTATCGGCAAAGTTTCTTAATGCCTGATTATTCTGCCCAAGTATCCTGCTTCTGTTCCCGGTTTAATGATTTTATTCGGCATCACCAAAACACAATCTTCCTGCGCGGTATAGACCTTATTGCCGTCTTTGCCGTAGATTTCACCTTTTTTTACCTCCGTAAAACTTTCCGCTTGCACGGTAAAAGTAAAATTTTCGCTGACAGGATAAAAAGTTTCAAACAGGTAAATTTCTGTCGGTTCGGCATCAATCTCGGGTTTTCCGTCAATTAAACCGTTGATTTTCAGAAAATTAAGCGCGCCTTTTTTTGCCGTTTCTTTTGCATCGGGCGAAAGATGTTGCCCGCATTCCAAAGTTACGCCGCAGCCGCCGTTTTTATCGGCAAAACCGTCAGAAGTCATGCCGATAACGCGCCCTTCCCAATTTGTAATCATGTATTTGACGGGCATCACAAGGCAAATTTTTAAGTGCTTGTCCGAATTTTCCGAACACGTCATCGGCAAACTCGGGCGACTTGTCGAATGTAAATCCAAGACAAAATCAGCCCCCAAAATGGCTTTTTTAACCGCCTGAACGCGCCTCACCTCATATTCATCGCCTTTTTCACGGTCAAAAACACGGTTCATGTCCGTGTCTGCACAACGTTTATTGAGTTCTGCCGCTCGGAGATTAGCTAAAATCAAGGTTAATTTGCCTTTTAAAATTGGATTTTTAGGCAAAAAAATGTCGCGTAACCAATAAAAAGCATATATACCGCCGACTTCATCGCCGTGAATGCCGGACATAATGACAAGATTTTCACCCGGTTTTCCGGAGTCGTAAGTATAGATAAAATCGTTTTTGTGGGTCATTTTTTTTCAATTTTGCCGGCAAATTAGTCATAAAACTTGATTTTTGCGGCACGGAAAAAATAAAAGTTTACCGGCGTATTTTGTCGGTGAATTTTATTGAATTTTCAGGGTATTGTTTTCATTTCCTTTCGGGCGATGCCTTTCTGCCCCCTAATGGTTTTGGCAATCCTTAAGTTGTAAATGCTTTAAAGGAAAGGCATTAGATACTTTCGTGGTAAATTGAAAGGCAAATTGCTATTCACCGATACGATTTTGAAAATCGTGCTGCGGTGAGAAAATGATTGCGGAAAAACGCTCTATTATAAGGCTACGGTTTATGATTTCCCGAAAAAAAATACTGCTTTACCGAAAATCTTGAGAAATTTTAAAATAAATTGCTTTATTTGCAGGTCAAACAAGCCTGTTATGAGAGAAAAAAATCAAATTAAAATTGTTTCGCTTTCGCTTTTTGTCTTGAGTTTCGATTATTTTTCGCGTTGGATTTCCTTGGGTTTGTATCGCTTGGTGTTCGGCGACAGCGTGGAAGCAGGACATTTGACCATTTTTTTTACTTTTCAACTTTTCATAACCGCCGCAACTTTCGGCGTGATGTTGTACCGTGAGTTCATTTTTATCAGTCGTGTAAAAGAAAAATCGCTTGCAGAGTATTCATTTGAGGATTATTTTTCGGCGGTGATTGACAATTTTCGCGAAAGCAAGCCTTATGAAGTCATCGGCTCGTCTTATACAATTTTAGTGCGCATTTTTTATGTCAGCACTTTTGCCTATATGATGGTCAATGTTTTGGTAAAAGACATTGATTTTGTGAATCGCGGGGAGGTAATCGGTATTATTTTGGCAGGCTCATTTTTTATTTACGGTATATATGTAATTTTGATTTCGGCTTATGCCGTGCCTGTCGAAAAGGCTGATATTTTCAAAACGGAACGCCCTTATTTGACAGATAAAAGGGCTTATCTCGAAAAACTTGTTCCGCACTACGGAAAAATTACGGACGAAAAGCACCTCGACAATCCGATTGACCGCAATGACAATGATATTCTTGCAATAGAAAATAAAATTAAAAGTTTGTCCGTTCGGGTAGAGGCTTATATTTTGGAAAGCGTCATGTTTGGAGCTTTGGGTTTTTCAGGTTTTTTGACCATTATTGCGGCAGATTTGGATAAATTTAATTATGCGAATATGCGCATGTTTGGGCATCATTTGGTCGAATTTATGTTAGATTTAATGATTTTTGAAATCAAAACCTTGGAACAATACCGACTTTTTTCGACAAATCCTGAGCATTTATTGATTCTAATCATGTTTGAAACACTGCTTTGTTCAATGTTTTTTATGCTTGTTATTGCCGCACGAATTAAATTCAGTCGTTTGGCAGAAAACATTGACAACGTCATAGGTTTGGCGCGCTCGTTGAACAATAAGGAGGAAGAAATTTATTTGCTTCGCCTTCAAAATTTCGGCAACTCCGAATTTATAGATGACCGTTTGTACGCGCTTTCCGGCAAAATTAACAGAATGGTTTTTCAGGCACATAAGCTCATCGAAGAACTTATGCCCGTTGCGGCGTACATGAGCCTTTTTCGCAATTTAGGGGTCATCATGTTTTTATTGATTGTCCTAACCGGTTTGCTGTTTTTTCACAAAACAATTGCATTCTTTTTTACATTTCTCGCCCTCACTGCGTACATTTACAAGCGACTCGACGATTGGTATCGCAAAAAAAGAATGTCGCGCATCATCGAACAACGCGAAACAAGCGATTTTTCCTGAGTTTTAGCCGGCGTGTACCGCGAGCTTCAGCTTGCGGATTTAAGGTCGCGGTACACGCAAGCTAAAGCTCGCGGTACATTCTTGGGCAAACCGGCTAAATAGTTGCGATTTTTATTGAGTTTTAGTCAAAAAAATTATCAATATGCGTTTTACTTTCAAAATGATTTCGACTGCCTTTTTTATCTTTTTTTTGATACAACAAAACGCGTTTTCGCAAGAAATTCTTGTCGGCGCAGCCGATACCGCAGCTTATTTTCCGATGTTGAGAGGAAAAAAAATTGCCTTAGCAGTTAATCAAACCTCCCTTGTCAACGGCAAACATCTGACGGATTTTCTTGTTGAATGCGGTTTTGAAATTTGTCTGATTTTCGCGCCTGAGCACGGTTTTCGCGGCAAAGCCGATGCGGGGGAAAAATTATCGAACGAAAAAGACGAAAAAACGGGCATTCAAATTGCCTCCCTTTACGGAAAAAATTACAAACCAACGCCGGAGCAACTCAAAAATTGCGATGCCGTGCTTTTTGACATTCAAGATGTCGGGGCGCGTTTCTACACCTACATTTCGACGATGCACCATGTCATGGCTGCTTGCGCGGAAAACGGCAAAAAATTTATTGTTCTCGACCGCCCGAACCCGAATATTGCGCAAATTGACGGACCTGTTTTGGATACACTTCGCTTGCGTTCATTTGTCGGAATGCACCCGATTCCCGTTTTGCACGGTTTAACCGTCGGCGAATTAGCCCTTATGATTGCGGGGGAAAAATGGCTGAATACAAAAGAAAACTGTCAGTTGAGCGTCATCCCCTGCAAAAATTACACCCGACGTTCTGCCTATTCGCTCCCCGTAAAACCATCACCTAATTTGCCCGATGACCGCGCAATCGCCTTATATGCAAGCCTTTGCCTTTTGGAAGGAACGCCGGCAAGTGTCGGACGCGGGACAGCTTTTCCGTTTAAAGTTTTCGGACATCCGCGTTTTTCGAACCGTAATTTTTGCTTTGTGCCGAGCGCGAATGAGGGCAATAAAAAACCTCTTTTTGAAAATGAATCTTGCGGTGCAGTGGATTGGCGCGAAAAAGATACGCGAAAATATTTTTTTTCAATAGAACCTGTTTTGCGAACTTTTGTCGAACTCGGAAAACCTGCCGATTTTTTTTCGCCTTTTTTTGACCAACTCATCGGAAATGCGGAGATAAAAAACATGATAAGGGCGGGAAAATCCGAAGAGGAAATCCGAAAAACATGGCAAGAAGAAGTAAAAATTTATCTTGAAAAAAGGAAAAAATACCTCATTTACGCCCCGTGAGAGGCTTTTGATGAATTTTTTGCTTAAATATTTAGCGCGCTGTTGCGATGTTTAATTTTTAATAAAAATATTGTTTCGACTTCATTGGAAAAAACAAGCATAAGTTCGGCATTCAACTTTTTGGCAGCCTGCCGCGCCGTAAAAAGTTCGACACCGAGAATGTCTTTATTAAAAGTTGTTTGGTTAAATATTTTAAATAAATCTTCATTTTCATGCAATTTTATGCCTGTATATTCGAAAAAAATATCCGTTTCCTCTTCAAGGCTGATGACATTAAAATTTAAGTGTGGATTTTTGTGCAGTTGATTGATATTGCCGTAGATAAATTCAAGTAAAGATTCAAAAACGGTTTCGAGCAGCTCCTCGTCGCAATGCAAAAAATCGCGAATCCCCGTCAAGTTTTTATGAATAATTAAGGTTTTTAAATGATTTTTTTTATCCGCTCTTGTGTGCGCTCTGTCAAAAGTTTCTGACAAATAAACTGTTTTTTCCGCCAAACGGTGATGTTTGATGCTGTGTGCGTTGACCAATTTGAGGACAATTTTGTGCAAAAGGTCGGAATCTTTTTGAATGAGCGAAAAGTAATCAAAAACGCAGGCTTTTTCGAGATGCGCAACATGACAAAGCCCCTTAATGCGTGCAATCGGACCCATAATGTCATGAGCGGTTCGGTAGACAAAATGCTCAAATTCATCGCTGACTCTTTCGAGATTTTGCATTGTTTCAAAAAGTTCGTTCGTTCTT
Source organism: Bacteroidota bacterium (assembly GCA_052033485.1). GTDB lineage: Bacteria > Bacteroidota > Bacteroidia > Cytophagales > Bernardetiaceae > JBPOJO01. The sequence continues at coordinate 4,785 of JBPOJO010000349.1, forward strand.
TTGAGCACCATCTCCTCCAAAATTTCATTTTCGGAGTGCAATTTGTGATTTTCCTCAAAAGTATGTACCGCTTTTTCTTCCAAAAGTCCTGCCTGCGCAATAATTTCATCGTTGATAGCGGCAAGTTTATTTTGCACCCTGTCGCCTACTTTGGTCAAAAAGCGCGTTTCGCGCAAAAGATTTTCATACGCAGCGGTCATTTCGGCTAAACGATTTCGGACAAGTTCGTTGTCTTTCTGCGCCAAAATTCGTTTGCTTTCTTCTAAAAAAGCCTCTTCTTCTTCGTACATTTTGAATGAACTTAACTGTTTTTCTTTAGAAATCACCTTGTCGTGCATAAACCTGTTTTTTTATTTTGGCTGTGGATTGATGTTTCGGCATCGTTTTTTTGTTAAGAAATAAAAAAAAAATAATATTTTGCAGCAAAAGAAATAAAATTTACGTTTAATACTCAACTTAACGAAAACAGGTTTTCGATAAAGAAATTTTTGCACATTGACAATACGAAAAAAGGGCAAAAAAGTTCTTGAAACGGAAATATTTTTCAAACATTCATAAAAAACGAACAACATGAAAAAATTATTGTTTCTTTCTCTCTTATTTTTCGCGGCTGCGGCAAATTTACTTTTCGCACAAGAACAAAAAACGCTCTTCGGCAGCATTGAAGATTTCGGCGGTTACGGCGGACCGATGATGCAATTTACTTCGATTGACGGCGAATTTGGCTTTATGATGGGCGGCGGAGGAGCGGCATTATTCAATCGAAAATTCATTCTCGGCGGTTACGGACTTGGTTTAACCAACCCGATTAATCGCAGCATTACGCTTGCAGGCGCGACGGAAGCAACGCCGGCATTGGTCAACATCGGACACGGCGGTTTCATTTTGGGTTATGTTTTGAACAGTGAACAAATGTTGCACTTCGGTTTGAGCACCCTCGCAGGCTGGGGAAGTGTTTCTTACACCAATCCTACCAATAATTCACCGATTTATCTTAACGGTCGCGACAGAATAAGGTTTTTTAACTTAAATCCGTCTTTAAATGTAGAGTTAAATCTCACAAAGTTTATGCGCCTCGAAGCCGGTGTAGGTTATCGAATGTTACTCGGTTACAATCCGAGCAGCAATGTGGGCTTAACTTCCAATCAATTAGGCGGTTTAACGACCTCTTTGACTTTCAAAATCGGTTGGTTCCAATAATCTGCTCATCAATCGGGAATTTTCCCTGCCATAGAACATTACAAAAAAAGAGGCTGTTTCGGATAAGAAACAGCCTTTTTTTTGTATGATTTGGCTTAATATTCGTCTTCGTTGAAGAAAAAGTCGTCTTTGGTCGGGTAATCAGGCCAAATTTCCTCAATACTTTCGTAAGGCTCGCCGTCGTCTTCCAAATCCTGCAAGTTTTCAATGACTTCCATCGGCGCACCCATGCGCAAAGCATAATCAATCAATTCGTCTTTTGTTGCAGGCCAAGGCGCGTCTTCGAGATGCGATGCCAATTCAAGTGTCCAGTACATAGTTAATATCCTCCTTTTGTGTTAATTTAGGGCTGCAAAGTAAAAAAGAAAAACCAAAAAGCTATTGCAAATAGCCGGAATCAAGCGTTGTTTGCATTTTTCTTGCCAAACGCTTTTTCGTTTTGATTTTATTGATTTGGTTTTGATAGGCGGTTTGCTCCGGCGTTTGATTCGGTCCGGGCATTGAGCCGACAAGTGAGGGATTGCTCCGCTCTAATTGCTGCAAAGTCATTTCTTCCGTTCGGATAGATTCTTTGAGCAATTTTACCTTCACTTTCAACTGTTCAAAACGAGTTTTATTGTCAAAACCTTCAATTTTTTCGCGGGCTTCGCGAACGAGAAAACCATGTTCAAAAATTTCGTTACAAGCCGTTCTGAAACGGTTGTTCAGTTCTCGGTCAATCGGATTATTAGGGATAAAACCGAGTGTTTTCCACTCATTTTGAACTTTTTTGATTTCTCCGAAGTGAATATTCGGCTCGTTATCGCAAACATACTCAACTTGTTCGCAATATTTGCGTTTTTGTTCGAGAATTTCTTCGGGCGCAAGTTCTTTTTTTACAAATTGTTGCGGCTGCGAATATTGATTTTTTTGCTCATAATTCTGCTGCCTGTTTTGATAGGCAGGTTTATCGCCGCGTTCGTAATTCGGTCTTTCGTAGTTCGGACGCTCATAATTCGGGCGTTGCTCGTAGTTCGGACGCTCATAGTTCGGGCGTTGCTCGTAGTTCGGACGTTCGTAGTTCGGGCGTTGTTCGTTCGGACGCTCGTAGTTCGGACGTTGTTCGTATGGTCTGTCCGTGCGCTCATATCTCGGACGCTGCTCGTAAGGGCGTTGCTGTCCGTCATACGGCGGTCTGTCGTTTCTCGGATACGGCGTTCTGCCGGCATTGCTTCCGTCTTGCGGTCTTTGAAACCCTTGCCCCTGATACGAGCCGGGTTTGTTAAAGCTGCGATTTTTATCAAAAGGTCTGCTGATGCGTGGAGGCGTATCCAAAGAGGGGTCGTAAGGATTTCCGAAGAAACGGTCAACTTCACGTTTGTATTTTTTCCAAATTTTAACGTATTTCCATTTATTGATGTCCCCCACGGCTTTCCACTCTTTTTGAATCGCGACAACCCTTGCACGGTGGTCGGGCGTTTTATTTTGCGCCATGTTAATCCCTCTCAATTCGTAAATTAATCGGTTGTAGAGGCGAATTTTATCGTTTTCAACTTTTTTAACATCTTCAAAAAAGGCTTTTCTTCTTGCAAAAAAGCCGTCGAGGATTTCGTCAAATTCGGTGCAGAGATTGTCTTCAAAATCTTTTTCGGCACTTCCGGTGCGAATCCAACGCATTTTGAGGTCTTTGAACTTTTCGGCGGTTTCGTCCCATTCCACACTGTCTTTGAGTTCGCGTGCTTCGTTAAGCAGGGTTTGTTTCAAAGAGAGGTTTTTTTGACGATTTCCGTTCACGTAATCCCGAATATTGTCTTCGAGTTCAGCGATACGAGCGTAAAGTTTTTCAAAATCTCCGACAGCGTTGTACTCCGAAAGATACTCTTTCATGTGCACAAGCTTCATTAAATAAGAGCCTTTGTTAGCGGACTCTTCGATGTTTTTCGCAACGTCTTCGATTTTTTGTTTTACTTTTTCGTAACGTTCGATAAAGTAGCGGATACTTGCATCTTCGCTTTCTTTCACGACACCTATTTCTCGGTCAGGCAGGTTGCCGTTGCCCTTTAGAAAGACTTTATCGCCTTTCACATACCCGAATTGGCTGTTTTCAAGCATTGTTGTAATCATTTAGTCAGTGATTAATAATCAGCCGAAAGGGCTGTCAATCATCATTTCTCGCCTTGTCCGAAAGGCATTGTTTGAGTTAACCGAAAGGAAACCGACGGCTAAAATAAATGCAATAAAATCTGTGCCACAAACGTCATTGCAAAAAAAAATCAGGAACAAATCGAAAATCGCATAAATATAGTTATGCGAAAATAATTTTCCAAAAAAAAAATCAAAAAAAAACTAAAAACGGCTCAATTAGCCCTAAAAAGGCATTTTTTCAAGACAAACAATATAGCTGCATGAAAAGAAAATAGAGCAAAAAATTAAAAAAAATCCGGCTGCTGCACATCTGACTTTTCTTCATGATAAGCTAAATT
>JBPOJO010000084.1:0-18859 GCA_052033485.1 Bacteroidota bacterium
TTTAGCTTGCGAACGATTGTACCGCGCGCTTTATCTTGCGAACGAATGTACCGCGAGCTTTAGCTTGCGAACGATTGTATCGCGAGCTTTAGCTTGCGAATTGGAAAAAAAGCTGCCCGGCAATATACGAATGTAAGGTCGCAAGCAAAAGCGCGCGGTACAAAACTGCAAAACATCATTTTTTATCAAATATCTGCATTTTCCGCCTAAAACCCACTTTAACATTTTTTATACGAAACTTTTCGTAGAAAAATTTTGAAATACGAAAACCTTCGTAGATATTTGCAGTACGAAATTAATCGTACTTAAAAAAACTTCATTACAGCCATGAAAATTACGGAATCGGAATTAGAAATTTTGCAAGTCCTTTGGCAAAAGGGCGAGGCAAGTGTTCGGGAGGTGAATGACACTTTAAACGACAAAAGGGAAATCGGCTATACGACAACTCTTAAAATGATGCAACTCATGTACGAAAAAAAGATGCTTTTGCGCGATGAATCGCAGCGCACGCATACGTATAAGGCACTGCTTTCGGAAACCGAAACACAAAAATCGCTCACCGATAAATTGCTCGACAATGTTTTCGGCGGCTCCGCGCTCAAATTGGTCATGCAGGCACTCGGCAATCATCATGCTTCGAAAGAAGAACTCAATGAAATCAAAAGCCTTATTCAAAAAATTGAAAAACAAAACGGCGATGACAACAATGCTTAAAATCTTTCAAAACAGCAATTTCAGCGAAGCACTTGCTTGGACGCTCGTTCATTCGCTTTGGCAAGGAGGCATCATCGCCCTTGTGCTTGGTTTCGCGCTTGCCGGACTTTATCGCAAAAGCGCGGAAGTTCGCTATTTGACCTCCGTAACGGCGTTTTTCGGTATTTTTGCCGCAGCCGGCATTACATTTTTTACTCTTTTTGAACATCAATCTGACTTTAGCGCGCATCAAAATCCCGCCGCGCCGATGTATATTTTTGCTCAAATTGAGGAAATTTCGCAGGACAACATCAGCGTTTTCAGCAACTATTTTGCCGAACATTTGCCCGCTTTGCTTACGTTTTGGTACGTCGGTGTGAGTTTTTTACTTTTACGTTTTTTAACAGCTTATGCCTACACAAAGCGGATAAAAAACTATCGGACAAATCTTTGCGAACTTTCCGTGCGCAACCTTGCGGACAGAATCGCTTATGATTTGGGTTTGGAAAGTCGCATGAGCGTTTTGGAATCGCCTTTAATTGATATGCCGATGGTCATCGGGGCGGTCAAACCGGTGATTTTATTGCCGCTCGGCATTGTCAATGGTTTGTCGCCGAAGGAAATTGAAAATATTTTGGCACATGAAATTGCGCATATCAAAAGGCACGACTATCTTGTCAATTTAGTGCAATCTTTGGGCGAAATTCTGCTATTTTTCAACCCTTTTGTGTGGTGGATTTCAAAAATTATTCGTCAGGAGCGTGAAAATTGTTGCGACGACCTCGCCGTCGGCTATACGGGCGACAGTCTCGGCTATGCAAAATCCCTTGCAGCCGTAGAAGAAATGCGTCAAGTGCGCCTCGCTGTGGCGTTCGGCGGTCAAAAAAGAACTCTTTTGAATCGCGTCAAAAGAATCATTGAAAATCCGCGTCGGGAGGCAAGTTTTACCGACGGAATTTTGACCGCTTTTGTTATGACCGGCTTAATTTTGTTGGTTTCTTTCTCGGCAGAAGCACGTTTGGATTTACCGAAAACAGACAAAATTGTCGAAAAAATCCTTTCCGTAAAAAATCAAATCGAAGAGTCTATTTCGGAGGAAAAACAGGAGAATGTCGTCGAAAATTACGGCGTTAAAAATGCGGCAAAAACAACGGAAAAAGGCAAAATTGACCTTAAAAAAGACAAAATTGCCGTAAAAAACGATACCATTATTTTCGGACAAGATTACAAAATTATCACGGATAAAAGCGGAAAAGTTTCGTTTTATCACAAAGAAAAATTGCTTTCGCCCGAAGAATATGCGGCACATCAAGAAGCATTTTCATACAAAAAACACATACCGAAAACACGCAAAATGATTGTCGGTTTTGAAAATGAAAAACTTGATACCATTCTCATTCGCGAATCGCCCGACGAAAATTTCAATTTTGATTTCAAATTTAACGAAAAGGATTACAATTTTGACAAGAATAATTTCAATTTTGATTTTAAAATACCCAATTTTGATTTTGAATTGCAAAACGAAAATGCGGATAAAATCAGCATTACAGCCGACAAATTAGTCTTGGAACAGCGCAAATTAATGCAAGATGCCGACAGTTTGCATCGTCATTCCGAGCAAATCATGCTTGATATTCAAGGAAAAAAAGGCAAATTCAGGATGATTTTTGACAATGAGGCAAAAGAATTTAAAATTGAAAAATTTGAGAAGTCAATCGGAAATCCCGGTTTTTATTTTTATTCCAAAAGTAAAGACGGGAAACAAATTCAAATTTCCGAAATCAGAACCGAATCCGATGATAAATTCGCAATAAACGAAAGCATGAGAGAAAATACTAAGCTGAAAGAATTGTCAAAAAAACTCATTCAGGCGGGGATTCTCGATGAAAAAGCAGAATCAATGAAAATCGTAATCTTTGCCGGAAAAGTAAAAGTTAACGGCAAAAAGTTGTCAAAAAAAGAGGCTCAAATTATTTTTGATGTGTTTCCGAAAGACAAATTTGGTCGCTTAACGCGCATCGAAATTGATACAAAAATGTCAACTGTCAATCGTCAACTGCCGTAATTTGTAATTTTTGTTTGAAACGATTTGATAAATTTGAGCAGCCCAAAATTAGCACCCGGTCTAATTTTGGGCTAATTTGTTCATCTCGCTGCGCCTGTCTTAATTTTCGCAAAAAACTGATAATAAATGTGTTACTTTTTTTTAAGAACAAAAAAAACCGACTTTACTCGGCGAAAAGTCGGTTTCTTTTAACAGTTTGAAGCAAATTGACATCATGCTCTAAACTCTTTACAAAAATGCCTTTGAGTACGCTCAATATTTTCTCTAATGCGCTTTGACATTTTTGAGTTCATCAATTTTGCGTGATACTTCGAACGCTTGCATGGCTTTCGAATCGGCAGCCTTGCGGTCGGAATGTGAAAGTTGGTATGACTCGTTGATGAGTTTTTGATATTGCTCTTGCAATTTTTCCAACTCTGTTTTTTTCTTAAATATGCCGAACATAGCTTTAATGTTTTTGGGTATGCAAATCTAACGATTTATGGAAAGGAATAGCAAATTTGTAAGTTGAATGATTTATTTTTTGGTTCAAAGAGAAGGGCATTTTGGTCATTTTTTTTTGAAAAATAACATTTGAAAAAAAAATATTACAAGCTTTTTTTTGACAAAAAAAACAAGAATGTGCCATTATTTGCCGCCAAAGGCATTTTTTCTAAAAAAATTATTTAATTCGTATCTTTTGTTTCAGACGCAAGATTGATTTAGGATTTAATCCGTTTAGCTGACAAAGTTTTGCAATCGTCGTTCGGTACATTCTGCTGATTTTCCAAAGCGAATCCCCCGATGTAACAACGTGATAAGTCGCATTGCGAATGTTAATTGTCCGCCCCTTGTAAGTATATTTAACTTTTCCGGTGAGGTGTGCCAAATGTTCCGGCATAAGGACAAATTTATCGCCTTTCAGCATATTTTTTTCAAAGTCATAGAGCAAACGCGGGTTAATCGTGAGCCCCTCATAGCGCGTTTCGTAGTGCAGGTGCGGTCCCGAACTTCGCCCCGTACTGCCGCCGAGACCGATTTTAGTGCCCGCTTTCACATATACCCCCGACTGCACAAGCTGCTTGCTCAGGTGTCCGAAAACGGTTTCAAGCCCGTTGAGATGTCGCATCACGACAAAACGCCCGTAACCGCCGCGCACGCTGCGCGAGATGCGAATCACGCCGTCGAAAGGGGCATACACAGGGTCGCCTTTGTGCAAATCTAAGTCAATTCCGTGATGCCAACGATAGCGGCGAAAACCAAATTCCGAATTAACGACTGCGGTATCCAAAGGCGGATGCCAAAAAAGCCCTGCCGCCGTATCGTAAAGCGTAAATTCGATGGTATCTTTGAATTTTGTCGGGTCGATTTTATACGGATTGACTATTTCGGAATCCCAAACAGAAAAATATTCGGTCAAAGTAACCCAAACGCAGTCTATCGCAATTTCATCGCTGATAATGACAACATTATTGGAGAAAATATCGTCGTAAGCGGTCGTATCCTCACGCATGATAGTTTTGCCGACAAAAAATGAAATATCGGAGGAGTCAGAGTCATTTTTAGTCATTTCGGATAAATAACGTATATACTTTGAAGATTTTCTTTTTATATTCGATTCAAACTTTTTTTCGGAATCTTTTGTCGCTTCCGCGTCAGATTCTGCTTCCAAGTCGCCGTTTTCGTCCGCGTTTTCATCAGCGGAATCGCCTTCGGGGTCTTCTTCTTTTACAAGAATATTTTTGTCATTTTCTTCTTTTGTTTTATCGGCGGCAACGGAATCAGTTTTCACGGTCGTGCCCTCTTTTCCGTTCAGGCTGTCTTTTGTGCCGATGACGGGAATTTTTGTTTTGATTTCTACAAAGTCTTTTCCTTTTGAGAATTTTTTCTTACCGGTTTTAGGTTTTGTTTGCTGTGCAAAAATCACGGAAGCCGAGAGAAAAAAAGCGGTCAAAAAACAGAAAAAAAAGCTTATTTTGCCTTTTGATAAAAATGTCATCATTGCGGGAAAATATTTTTACGGTCAAAAAAAACGGTTAATTCAATAAGTTGAAAATACCGTACCAAAGAAGTTTCGGACTCGGCAAAGCAGTACCGAAAAAAATAACCTCACCGACATTCACACGCATCGGTGAGGCTTGCAAAGGAACGCAAAAAATGCCTAATTTACAAGAATTTTTTTGCAAATTGTTTTACCGTTGCGACTCAATTTGCAGAGATAAAATCCCGCAGTAAGTTGTATATCAAGTTCTTGCAGGTTATTTTCGACTGATTTTTTGACGATAATTTTTCCGGTCAGGTCGGTAATTTCTAAGTTCGTTTCTGTCGAAAAATTTGAAAAATGAAAGCTGATTTTGAACTGACCGTTGCTCGGATTCGGATAAATGAGCAAATTATTTTCATTAAAATCGTCGTTTTCGCCCAAAGTAACCTCGCCCTCTTTTTCGATACCTTTAATGAGCAAATTATCAAAATAAAATCCGTCCTTTTGCATACCTTCGTCAGATTGCAATTTAAAACGCAAAGAAATTTTTTTGCCCGCAAATTCGCTTAAATCTATTTTTTCTTTTCTCCAAACATCTTGAAACCCGTCGTAAAACGGCTTTCCTGCGGCATTCAGGCGCGCGGAAGGCATACATAAAGCTGTCCATGGGGAATTATCCGCGCTGATTTCGAGAAAAACGCCGTCAAAATTCAGTTCTGTTTCCCATTTCGCATAAAAACTCAACTGCGCTTGCTGTGCGCGTGTGAGGTCGACGGGCGTTTTGAGAACAAAAATATTGGTTTTTTGCGAAGAGTAAAATGTTAAGGGTGAATCGGTTAATGAGGCGCGCCCTGCATAAAAAACACTGCGGCTGTTGCCCCAAGTACCGTTCCATTTTTCGGCGTTTTCGCAGTCATCTTGCAAGAAAGTTACTGTTTTTCCTACATATTTTGTAAATTGTTTTTTGAAAGAATTTACACCGTTCTCAACAGATATTTCAAAAATCACCGTGTCGCCGTTTTTCGGTTTTTTTACAAAATCTGCCGTAAAAATAAATTTTTTCTCTTCTGCATTTTTGAGGTCGAGCGTCAAACTTTCACCGGTCTTAACGGTAAAGTTAGGAGACAATGATTTTATGTTAATTTTGCTGCTCTTTTGAGTAAGACCTACATTTTTTAACATAAATTCAAACGACAAACTTTCCTCCGAAAAGAAATCTTCCGAAAGGTCTTCTAAGTTATATTTTGGAAATACGAGCGATGCCAATGACAAATTTTGCAAAAGTGTTGATTGACAAATCGGAATAATTTCGGAAGCATCTGCCCAAAAAGTCGTGCCTACTTCGGGCGTAAATGAGTGAATACGGTTTTTTGAGGCAGTTTTTGAATACATCCAATCATCGGAGACACCATTTACGGTATAGCCAACTGTAAAAAGAGCGTCGCCGAACAAAAAATGATTATTTGCCGTCAATTCGTGTCCGATAAGGTTTAAAGTCGTTTCTTCGCTTTCCGAAATTTGATATTTGCTGCCCGGAGGTTTGATTAAATAATTTCCCGAAGAGTGATAATTGAGGGCAAGTTCAAATTTTCGCTGCTCGCAAAAATATTTAATTGCCTGCGTTTCCGGCTCCGAAAACGCTTTTGTGCCGCGATAGACTTCCGATTTTGGGTCAGAGGAGGAGCCGGTTTCATCTTCACCGAATCCAAACCCATAATTTCTGTTTAAATCCACACCGTAATTGCCGTTTCCGGTATTTTTTCTGTTTTTTCTCCACATTCCGCCGCCTCCGGGTGCTACACTTTGATTGTAGGTATAGCCGTCGGGATTGACAAACGGGACAAAATAAAGTTCGGTATTGTCCACTAAATCAGTGATAAATTGATTTTTTCCGTAATTTTCGAGTACGTACCACATGAAAAAAATTAATTGCGAAAGAGAAGCAGGTTCACGCGCATGGTGCAAAGCCGTGTAGAGAATTTCGGGTTTAACTTCGTTTTTTTCGGGATTTTTAGTAATTTTTAACCAATTTAAAGGGCGATTTTCGTGTGTGCGGAAATCGCCGATATTGTTGATGTCAGAAATGAGGTTCGGAAATTTCGATTTCATGCTTTTAAAATGCTGTTCGGCTTCCTCATAAGTAAAATAACCGCCCATAGTGCCGAGTTTAAAGTTTTCCGGAATGACGATTTCGGGATAATTACAAGCATTTTCGGTTCTTTTTTGTGCCGTGCTTAGGTCGGGAATGCGGTTATTTTTCAAAAAATTCGCAACAACATCTTCTATCAACACGTCGAAATAAAAGCCTTTTTCGGTCATCAAACGGAGTTCCGACTCTGAAAATTCGCCGGTAAAAAACTGTTTATTTTCCCAAAAACCGTGTTCGAGGTCTATACCGCAAGCGGCAAGTTTTTCGGGTGATTTTCCGTTGAGGTGAATTTTCACCTTCTTGAATATTTCTTGATTTTGTGCCGTCATCTGTCCGAAAAAGGCAAAAAACAAAATAAGAAACAGATAAATATTCTTCATTTGAATCAATTTTTTTTATCGCTGAGCCGATTTTGCCCTTTCCGCATAGCGCAACATGCCAAAATCGGTCTTTTGCACAAATTTATACTCAAAATTTTTGAAACAAATTTGAAACTTGATTTTTAGTGAAAATAAAACAGTTTTTAATATTTTGTAACTTTTTTAACCGTGTTCCGCCGGCATCTCACGGGGCAATTTTGAATTTTTACTCACCGACAAAATGCCTGCGGAACGTTTGGTATAAAGGCATTTTATTTTTTTTCTATTCGTGCAAGTTCGCGGCGCAAAACATCGCCGGATTTTTCGATTTTCCCGTCAGCAAATTTTATTTGGTAAAAATCACCCGAAAAATAGGATTTTGAGGCAACTTTTTCGATAAAATCAAGGGCTGTTTTGACACGACTGCCGGCTTTTTCGCGTTTCATTGTCAGATGTTCGGCGGCTTTTTTAGCTTCATGCGCCTCGCCGTTGCGAATGAATTTTGCGTTTTTCAAATTTGCCACGTAGCTTATCAGCCGCTCAATTTTTTGTTCTTCTGTGAGATTTTGTGCCGATAAATGACCCGAAAATGTCAAAAGGAGAAGAAAAATGAATGAAAAAAGGAGTTTTCTTGTCATCTTTTCGAAATGTAGGGCAAAAAAAATGCCTAAATTATATTTGGACTGTCAAAGTTTTTTTGCAAAAAAATGTTCGGAATGCAAATATTCAAGTTTTTTTTGCGTTATTTGAGAAGAAATAAGCGGAAACTTCCGACAGCAAAAATTTTCTGCATAAAAATTTACAATGTTATGAAAAAATTAGGTCTTTTACTTTTTTTCTGCCTCACAAGTATTCTCGGTTTTGCACAAGCTGACCGCTATTCGGGCTATTCAGGCGTTAAAGTCGGGGTGAATTTGTCAAATTTGTCCGGAACTTTTTTAAGTCCGACAACAAAATTGAAAATGAAACCGGGATTGTACGCAGGGATTTATGTCAATCAAGAAATTACGAAGCGCGTCGGAATGCGCTTAGAATTAGGCTACAATCAACAAGGCGCGTTAGTTGAGGAAAGTATTTTGGTGCATAATGACTACAATATTAACTTTTTTGAGGCTACACCGATGATAACGATGCGACTTTTCCCGCTCGCAAGGCAAAATCGCTTTATGCTTGTTGCCGGTCCGACGTTTAATCTTTTAAGTCATGCCAAGTTTTATAAGGAAAATTTCAACGGAGCGGTTAAGCAAGTCGTTTACGGCGCAACTTTCGGGGTGAATTACCTTATTCACGGAACGGATAATTTTTGGTTTTCGTTTGATGCACGTTACAATCTCGGCATTTCGGACATTATGCGTGAAAACACGATGGGCAACGCATTAACTTTGCGCAATGTTCATTTCGGCTTTGGTTTGGGTTTTCCGATTAACCGATTCCATCTTTTGAATTGATTCCTAAAACATTACGGAATGTTAGGGAGGGCGAAAATAAAACACAAAAATCGGTATTTCGGCAGACTTGCGAGCTTAAATTCGTATGTTGCCGGATAGCTTGTTCTTTAAAATCCGCAAGCCAAAGTTCGCGGAACACCCCGTCTAAACGCTTACAAATTTTTAGGTGATTTTTGAAAAGTGTACCGCGAGCAAGCTGCTTGCGGTACGCTGATTTTTAAACCGCTTCAATATACACAAAATCCTTTTCGGGTTTTAAATTGCGGTATTTTTCGTCGAGTTTTTGTATTTCCGACGCATTTTTTTTCAACAATTCGTTATATTCGCGAACGAACTTTGCGTAATTTTTGCGATAAAAAAAATCATCTTGGTCTCTCGAAATAGCCTCCGCAGCAGCACGAGAAGCGGAAAGATTGCCGTCAAATTGATTGCTTGATTCGTAAATTGCTTTGAGCAAATTCAACATCTCCTCCGTTTTTTTGTCATAAGCCACGATGCTTTCACCCACTGAAATTGATTGACGAGTATAGCGCAATTTTTCTGCTTCCTCAGCAATTTTTTTCAATTTCATGACTTCTTCCGTGTGCTTAAACCCTTTAATCAACTTTGAATTTTCAAGTACGGCTTTTACCGCATTGAATTTTTGATTGTCGTTTTCTATTGCCTCATTAATGCTGCGATTAATGCTGTCAGATAAGGCATCAAGTCTGACATTGAGCGGGCGATTGTCGACTTCACGGGGAATATCCCATTTTTCTTCTTTTGCGACGGAATCTTGAGGCGTTTCGTTAGCCGCCTCATCTTTTTTTACTTCTTTGTTGCACGAAAAAAAAAATATCGAAGAACAAAGAAAAGCGCAGGGCAACATGACTGATTTTAGGTTCATAAAGACGGAAATTTATTGGTGAAAAAAAAATTGTTTAGCCGTAAGGCATACAATTACAAAATCATACTGCAATAATAGCAAAAAAAAAAGGCTTTACAAAAGTAAAGCCTTTTTTTTAAATAAAAAAATTAGCGAACAATGCTTACTTTTTTCTGCATTGACGCATTATCAGTGTCTATGCGAATGAAATACAAGCCGTTAGCGATGTTTTCCAAACGAACATTTTCGTGATAAGCACCGGTGAAACCGTCAATATTTTTGCTCATAACTACTTGTCCCGCAACGTTGACAATTTGAATTTCAACTTTGTCGGAAGGCATTCCGCTGAGGTTTAATTCAAATTCACCGTTATTCGGGTTCGGAATGATGTCGAATGTAAATTCTTTTTTCAAACCGTCTTCACCCAAAATAATGGAGGGGCGCAATGTTATTTGCTCTGAATATTTGTAGTAATCAACCGTGTTTTTGTAACGCGCACGCACTTTAAAATTGTATTCTCTGCCGTTCAATAAGCCCGGAATGGTGAAAGAATTGCCCGTTATCGTACCGATACGAACGTTTGCGTCGTGCGGTGCGATTGAGAAATAAACATCAAATTCTTCAAAACCGTACTCGTCTTTCGGTTTTTCCCAAACCAAAGTCGCGCTTTGATTGCCTGCCGAACCCGTGAATTTGTATTCATAAGGAGGCAAACCGCCGCCGCCGTCTTGGTCAGGGTCAGCAATTTTTACACAAGCAACATTGCTGAAAAATCCGTAGTTCGGGTCGGAACTTCCCGCAAATGCAGTGAGAATGTAGCGAACGCGGTAGCAATATGTTTTGCCTTTGGTATATTCAGCGTCTCTAAATTCGAGAATATTCGCAGGGAAATTGCCCGAACCGGTGATGATGTAAGGAATTGTTGTCCAAACGCCGCCCGTCAAATCGTCAGTGCGTTGCAACTGAAAACCGAGTTCTGAGCCGAAAATATCGTTCCATGAAACCTCTATCAATGAAGTAGTTGCATTAAAACTTGCATTAATGGTCGGAACAGGACAATTTAAGGTAAAGTTCGGAGAGGTGGATTCACAAAGCGAACCGTTAGAGGCTTTGATAAAATAAACACCCGGATTCAAAGTCGCAATATCGCCCGTGAAAGCCAAAACTTCGCCCGTACCGACATTTGTCCATGTATAGACTGTAGTCGGAAGGTTGACATTTGTCGGGTCTGCATCAAGTGAAAGCGGCTCGCAAATATCGTACAAAGCATTCACTGTGATAGTGGGCGGTGCGGGAATAGTCAAAGTGAATGATTTCGTGCGAATACAAGCAGGTTCCGCACCGACGGGCGGGCGTGTAACCGTTACGGTATATGTACCCGCGACGGAAATAGTAATACTCGGCGTTGTTGCCGTGAAACCGACGGGACCTGTCCAAGAATAAGTGTCAGACGAAATCGGATTGGATACACGCGCATTCACCGCTTGCGGTTCGCAAGCATTTAAGTTCGGGAGTTCGGGCAAAAGCGGCACTGAAGCAGCAGCTCCGATTACAATCGAGTTGGATTGACAGCCGTCAGCCGTTACGTAATATGTGCCGGGGTCTGTAACTGTGATGGAAGTTGCGCCCGTTACACCGTTTGACCATACGACGTTCGGTGCAGGCGGAGCGAAACGAACCGCTGTGCCGGCACATGACCACGCTGCGTTGTTTTTACCCGGAGCCCCTATGCCGACCGTACCGGTTGCGTTTTCGATGCCTTGCGTTTTATTACCGCCTCCGTTATTGTCAATTTGAATACAAATTATATCTATGTAGTTGGTTGTTTCATAGAGTAAAATTTGCCCCGTTACAAACTGTGTAGTTGAGCCAAAAAACGGTACGCCTGAGAAACTGACTTTCAAAATACGATTGGGAGCGGTTCCTGTGGTTTCATAGCGGATAGTGCCGCCTGTATGAGGACCCAAGTCGTCCCAAGCCAAAGCAATAAGATTGTTGGGGTTAGTTGCCGTAGGTAATGTTTGAGGTGTGAAGGATTGCGTAACACCGGCAAAACCGATGTAACCGTTAGAGCAAATTTTAAAATCAGTGTACGTATTGCCGTAGAAATTAAAATTGAAGCCTATCGGTAAAACAGCAGAAAGCGCGTCATCACCCAAAGACACATCCGTACCCGTATGCGCAAGCGGTGCATAAGGAATTGCCGCTACCGTAAAGTTAGCATCAGTTGCAGGGGGATTTGTCAGCGTAAGTGTAGCGGATTCGACCGTACAACCCAAAAGCGTAGCGGTAGTTGTAATCTCAGGCTCATAAACCGTTACAACCGTACTTGCCGTTTGTTCGCCTATACAGATACCGCCCGGAATGGTTGCGGTTACGAAATATGTCGTTGTTTCTGTCGGGCTGACCGTTACTGATGAACCGGTAGCAGCAAAGCCTACGGGAAAAGAAGACCATATATAGGTAGCTCCCGGCTCAGTTGACGAAGCTGTCAAGGTTACGGATTCGCCTTGGCAGATTTGCTCATCTGTTGGCACAGAAGGTGTAATTAAAGTGCCGCTGACTCCCGAAATCGGATTAATGACATAGTTACAAACAGCTCCTGCGAAACCGTCAATCATCATATAATAGGTAGTGCCTACTGTTAAACCCGAGAAAGTGAGGGTATTGACACCGAGCGGAACATTGCCGTAGCAGCTTGTTCCCGAAACACCTGTCGCATAAGCGAAAGTACTTCCCGTAGCGCAGTTTCCTGCTGTATAAACAGAGAACTGAATACCGCTGCCGGTATCAGAGTTTTGTACATTTACTTCTATGACAACAGTTGTAGCCGAAGCGGTGAATTGTAACCAAGAGTTATTTTCCGCACTTCCGCAAAAAGTAACACCTGTCGGCGGAGTGGGGGTATAACAAACCGGGACTCCTCCGGGAGGGGTTGCAGGATAAGTGATACCCGTGTAATTGTTAAAAGCGCAAACTACCGGAGCCGTACAAGCTTGGTCGCTCGGCGCGAGATTGTTGTTGCTTACGCCGAATGACAACGACCACGAGTTGAGATTGCCGGCAGTGCCCGCAGCGTCGTCAGTGATACAAAGTTCCCAAACACCGTTTTTGTCGGGGTTCGCGTAGTTGAGTGTATTAAAGCCGCCGCAGCCTTCCGGACGATAGCCCGCTGCCGCACTGTATGGGGGAGTTGAAGCCCCTGCCCAAATGAATTGCGGAGCAACCATTTTGAACTTCGTGCCGGTATAGTTGTCGCCTGAACTGCCGTTATCGGTCGAAAGTTCAAACAATGTGCCGTCGGGACCTTTCAAATAGATATCCAAGTCGGCATCAAAACCGTGTGTAATGTCGACAACAACTTCCGTTAAGCCCAAAGCCGCGCCAACACCCGAAACGGTTATCGGAAAGCAGGTTTGCGCTCCGCCGTCGGGAATTGCACCCGTTACGGGCGTGTAAGTTGCCGAAAATGTTTGTGCCGAAACGGTAAAATTCACCATAAAAACGGCAGCCAAAATCAAAAAGAGTTTTTTCATATCAAAATGTTGTAAAATACTTTTCCGTTTGGTCAAAAATTATTTGTAAAGTCTGTCAGAAAGCCAACCGCTGAGGTCTTTGTAGTGGTAACTGCCCGTAGGACATTGAAAGAGCATAACATGGCTTTTGTTGAAAAATGCAAGCATGCGCTCCAAATCCATCGGTTTTTTAAAAACAATGTTAAATTGATAAATCGTAGGCGTATGCGGATTGACCGTTACACCGATGATTTCCGTACCGTAATCAAGGAATTTTTGGCGGAGCAAACTCGGGTCAGCACCGTCATTCATAGAGAAATAGTACGTTCCCGAAGAGGAAGTAAAATTCGCGTGGTAGTTGTAGGCTTCATCAAAATGCAATGTCGCCGTAAACTCGGTTTGTGCAGCGACACTTCCTGAATACAAATACGCAAATAAGCCTAAACAAACCAAAGAAAAAACACGAAAAAGGTTTTTCATCAGCACAAAAAAGTTAGAGGTTAAGTCAAGGGACTGTCAAAGTGAAAGCACCCTTATTCAAGTCGCAAATTTATGCTAAAAAATAGTGTTTTCTAATATTTTGAAAAAAAACTTGCTTAAAAAGAGTGAAATTTTTTTTCACGCCCCCTAAAAGCATGATTTTTGACTTTTCTCAGCTAAATTTTTGAACACAATAAATTGCGTTTGCCGGACTGCCCCTTTCTCTGTTTTTTGAAAGATTAAGCGGCAGAGTTGAGGCTGTCCAAAAGGCAAATATTTTTTTGTAAAAATTTGCAAATGTATTTTTTATTTATTTTGTATGTTTTGCTGTAAAAATAATGATTTTTTTCAAAAGTAGTCTGTAAAGTGTTAAGCGCATCTTCGCAGGAGAAAATTTTTGATAAAGCACGCGCTAACGTCCGCCGTTTAGTCAATAATTTGTTGATGCGCCCGAATTGAGTAATACCTGAAAATTGAATTGTAAAATGCCCTTAGGGTGTTTTTAATGCAAAAAGTGCTATTACGCCCTTGTATGTTTGCGTTTCATACCCTTCTTGTAAAAGTAAAGCCATAAGGGCATAAAAAGCAGCATAATACAAACGATTGGCACAGGCGTTCCAACTTTGATGATTGGTAAGCAAAACAGCATCATTGAAAGTGAGCTCTGCCTTTTCGATTCGGTAGTTGATGTACGCCCATTTTTCTTCATTTGTCATACCAAAATCCTCTCGCGTTGGATATTTTCGTAATAAGGCGTAATGCGAAATTTAGTGTGCCATTCACTTTTGTTAAAAATCTGCAAACTTAAAACTTCGGCTAATTCCAATTCTTTCAAAGTAACAGGCAAACGCAAAGCATCTTCTAACTCAAAAGAAACCTTATTTTTTTCGGTCAAAAGCAATAAATCCCAATCCGAATTGGGTTTGGCATCACCGCACGCACGACTGCCGTACAAAATGAGTTGCGCCGTAGGTTCTATTTTTAATATTTCGGCTTTGAGTGCATACAGACAATGGTTTTCGGGTAGTTTTATGGTTTACAGGGAAAAATTAAAATGAGATACAGAAAAAATGATGTAATTTATCAATTTCCTCAAAATAGTCCGCATCATTTGCTTCTTAATACATTTTTTATAGCTACTTTATTCTTCATTGCCGGTTTTTATTTTCACAAAAATAAAAAAAGATTTGACAAAAATGAAATTTTCAAACAGAAAAGCGGCAAAAAAAACGTTTTAAAAACGCCGAAGCTGCAATTTTTTCCGAAAAAACTCCCGAAATGAATTTTTTTTAGCAAATTTGCAAAGCGAAAAGAGAAAAAACGCTTTAAATCGGCAAAAGAAATGAATTTGAGAGAATTGAAACCGCGCTCCGCGCTCAATAAGGCATTTTTAAAGCTAAAACCGAGCAGAATTGACATTGATAATTTCAAAGCCAATCTTATTGCTTTACTCGACAAAATCAATGACAAAGAAAGTGAGGGGTTTCATAAGATTTTAATAGTTGATTTTCTCAAAAAAACCTATTTCAAAGACAATCATTTTGTCAATACGAAAGGGCGCAATGACCTTGTCATTCACAACGGCAGCGACGCAAATTCGACCGTCGGCGTTATCCTCGAAGCGAAAAAGCCTTTGAACAAAAGCGAAATGTTAAGCCGCGAAAACATCAATAAAAAGGCTTTGCATGAGTTGGTTTTGTATTACATGCGCGAAAGAATTTTGCATAAGAATTTGGAAATAAAGCATTTAATTGCGACGAATATCAATGAATGGTTTATTTTTGATGCCGGTATTTTCGAACGTTTTTTTGCCCAAAACAAAAACTTTCTCGCACAATTTAACAATTTTGAAAGCGGACGTTTAGCAGACAGCAAAACGGAATTTTTTTACAAAGAAATTGCAGAGCCGTTTATTGCCGCAGTTGAAGAGGAAATTCCTTTTACTTATTTCAATTTTCAAGATTATCAAAGCATTTTGCGCGCAAACGACCCCGAAGCAGACCTTGCTTTGATTGCGCTTTTCAAATTATTGTCCCCCGAACACCTCTTAAAATTGCCTTTTGCGAATGACAGCAACAGCCTCGACAAAGGATTTTACGGCGAATTGCTTTATATTCTCGGATTGACGGAGGTCAAAGAAAACGGCAAAAAACTTATTCAAAGAAACAAAACAGGCGAAAGGCACGCGGGCACGATGCTCGAAGATGCGATTAATCAGCTCGACAGTTTGGACAAAATCGGCAGGATAAACAACCCGAAACAATACGGCAACAACAAAAACGAAAGACTTTTTAACGTCGCACTTGAGTTGAGTATCACGTGGATAAATCGCATTTTGTTTTTGAAACTTTTGGAGGCGCAACTCATCGGCTATCACAAGGGCGACAAAAATTTTGCGTTTCTCACGCTTGTAAAAATCAAAAATTACAATGCCTTAAACAGTTTGTTTTTTCAAGTTTTGGCGCGAAAACACGAAGACCGAAACGATGAACTGAAAGATTATTTTGCACACGTGCCTTATTTGAACTCGTCCCTTTTTGAACCGACAGAGCTTGAACACAACAGCCTTTTTATCAGTAATTTACGCGACGACAGTTTTATCCCCATCTATGCGCAAACGGTTTTAAAAGACGAACAGGGCAAAAAGCGGACGGGCAAAATGTCTTCTTTGCAGTATCTTTTTGCGTTTTTAGATGCTTACGATTTCGGCGCGGAGGGCGGCGAAGATATTTCGGACGAGAATAAAACGCTCATTTCGGCTTCCGTTCTCGGCTTAATTTTTGAAAAAATTAACGGTTACAAAGACGGTTCGTTTTTTACGCCGGGTTTTATCACGATGTACATGTGTCGCGAAAGCATCAGAAAAGCGGTCGTAAAAATCTTCAATGAGGCGAAAAATTGGCATTGCAAAAGTTTTGAGGAATTGAAAGAAGACCTCAAACAAAGCATCAGAAACGATGCTCGCGGACGCAATGAAGTGCGAAAAGAGGCGAACAAAATTTTGAATAAAATTAAAATTTGCGACCCTGCCGTCGGTTCGGGGCACTTTTTAGTTTCCGCTTTGAATGAAATCATTACGATTAAAAGCGAGCTTTCCATACTTTGCGACAAAGATTTTAATCCGATAAACGACTACAATGTTTTTGCGGAGAATGATGAGTTGATTATCACGGACTTAGACGAAAAACTTTTCGAATACCATCCGAACAACAAAGAGCGACAACGCATTCAGGAAACGATTTTTAAGGAAAAGCAATTTATCATTGAAAATTGTCTTTTCGGCGTGGATTTGAACCCTAATTCGGTGAAAATTTGTCGTTTGCGTTTGTGGATAGAACTTTTGAAAAATGCCTACTACAAAACCTATAAGGTATCTGAAAACCTTATAGGTCTAAACGAACTCGAAACTTTGCCGAATATTGACATCAATATCAAATGCGGCAATTCTTTAATCAGCAGATTTGCGATTGATGCGGATTTAAAGCAAGCCTTGAAAAAAAGCAAATGGAATATTGACACCTACAAAAATGCCGTTTCGACCTACCGAAATTCGGACAACAAAGAGCAAAAACGTGAAATCGAACGTTTGATTTCGGATATAAAATCGGATTTTCGCTCGGAAATTTCGAAAAATGACCCGAAATTGCTCCGCAAATACAAACTTGAAGGGGAATTTTACAATTTAATGAATGTTAATTCCGTTTTCGGAGAAACGGAAAAGGAGAAAAAAGACAAGGCAAAAGCGGCTGAAAAGTTAAATGACGAAATTCAAAAATTAACAAAGGAAATTGAAGACATCAAATCAAACATCATTTACGAAAATGCCTTTGAATGGCGTTTTGAGTTTCCGGAGGTGCTGAATGACGAGGGCGATTTTACGGGCTTTGATGTGGTGATTGGCAATCCGCCGTACATTCAACTGCAAGCGGTGAAAGAAGTTTCGGAGGTTTTGAAGCAATTTGAGTATCTGACCTATGAAAGAACGGGCGATATTTATTCGCTCTTTTTTGAAAAGGGCAATCAAATTCTCAAAAATGAGGGCTTTTTGGCATTTATCACCTCGAATAAATGGCTGCGGGCGGGTTACGGCAAAGCGACAAGAAATTATTTTTTGAAACACACGCAGCCGCTTTTGTTGGTGGATTTGGGGAGCGGCGTTTTTGATGAGGCGACGGTTGATTCAAGTATTTTGTTATTCAAAAAAACACCTTTTCAAAATGCTTTTTCTGCAATGGACATCAGCAAAGAAAGGGAAATAAAGAATATAGCCGCTTTTTCGGAGCGTTTTATGAACATTCTGCCGCCGGCGGACGAAAGTTGGTTGATTGCGGACGGTTTGCAGTTGAGTATCAAAGAAAAAATTGAGCGAATCGGCAAGCCGCTGAAAGATTGGGACTTAACAATCAATTACGGTATCAAAACAGGATTTAACGAAGCTTTTATCATTGACGGGAAGAAAAAAGACGAATTGATTGCCGAAGATGCAAATTCGGCGAAAATTATCAAACCGATTTTGCGCGGAAGGGGCATCAAACGCTACAAAGCGGAGTTTGCGGATTTGTGGTTGATAAATACGCATAACGGCTTAAAAAGTAAAAAATTACCGCCTGTTGATGTTGAAAAACAATATCCTGCGATTTACAAACATTTGAAACAGTATGAAACGCAACTTATTGAACGAACAGATAAGGGCGACCATTGGAGCAATCTTAGAAACTGTGCTTATTTACAAGATTTCTCGAAAGAGAAAATCGTTTTTCAAGAAATGGTGCAAAATTCATCTTTTTATTATGACGGCAAAGGAGACTATTTTTGCTTGGATACCGGCAGAATAATCACCGGCAAAAGTCTAAAGTTTTTAACGGCAATCCTAAATTCAAAAATATTTTTTTACTCTGTGAAAAAATTTTACGGCGGCGGCGGACTTGGCGAGACAGGTGTTCGTATGAAACACACTTTCTTCGAAAATTTTCCTTTGAGAGATTTAAACAAAACAGAACAGAAGCCTTTTGTCAATTTAGTGAACAAAATCTTAGCAAAAAAGGAGAAAAACGAGAACACATCGGATTTGGAAGCACAAATTGACAGTTTAGTTTATGATTTGTATGAATTGACGGAGGCGGAGATAAAGTTGGTTGAAAAGGCATAAAGGGAGATGCGTTGGGATTTACCTAAAAGATGCCGGAAAGATGCCGAATAGACGAAAAAAGATGCCGTAAGATGCGGAAAAGATGAAAAAAGACGGCATACAAAAACAAAGGGTATCAAAAAAGAAAAAATTGAGTCGGGATGATTGCGCCGCATGCGGGGTATAAATATTCT
>JBPOJO010000397.1:0-23415 GCA_052033485.1 Bacteroidota bacterium
TCTTAACAATACCCTACTGAATGCAGTCTCCGGATTTGATGCAGATGTGCTTAGAGAAGTTTGTCGTAAAAATGGCATTACGCCCAACTTTGACATCAATAAAAGAAATACCAAAAATGAGTAAAAAAAGTGAATACGCTTGATTATCAAGTATATAAAGAGCGATTCTCTATCGAACAGCTTAACGCATGGGGGGACGGATACAAGACACTTGCCGTCAGACACGAAACTTCTGCCATTTATTGGGTGCAATTGCATTATCTTGCCTTTTTTCTTATTTTTCTAAAAAAACATTTCAAGTTTAAGATTTGTTTTTAAATGAGTTCATTTTCTAAACTACAATATTTTCTCAAAAGCATGCAAAATATACTTACAAAATAGACAGCCGTTCTGTTTCTTTGCCAAACAGCGTGCAGTGAGCTATTAACTTGTGCCCTTAAATCCTAAAAAAGCAAGCTAACACAGCACTGTACACTTTATCTAAAAGATTTGAGCAAAAAATTTTTTCCAATTCAGAAAAATATATTTGTAAATTTTGCAAATTTCGTTTTTTTTATCGAATATTGCTTTCATTACATTTGCCATAAATTTTCGTCGTTTATAAACCATAATTTTAACAAAATGCAGGCTACTGTCGAAAAAACTTTCACAAAAGAAACATATTTGTATTGGTTTGAGAGTATGTATTTGATGCGCAAATTTGAAGAAAAATGCGCTCAGGTGTACGGACAACAAAAAATCAGAGGTTTTTGTCACCTTTATATTGGGCAAGAAGCTTGCGCAGCGGGAGCGGCTTCCGCGCTGAAAAGCGGCGACAAATGGATAACCGCTTATCGCGACCACGCAATTCCTTTGGCTTTGGGCACTTCCGCACGTGTCATTATGGCTGAGATGTACGGTAAAAGTACGGGTTGCTCCAAAGGAAAGGGCGGCTCAATGCACCTCTTTGACAAATCCGTTAATTTTGTGGGCGGACACGGAATCGTAGGCGGTCAGGTGCCCCTCGGTGCGGGTTTGGCTTTTGCCGAAAAATACAAAGGAACAGACAATTTGAGCATTTCTTTCATGGGGGACGGCGCAGTTCGTCAGGGTGCTTTTCACGAGGCACTCAATATGGCAATGACTTGGAAACTCCCCGCAATTTTTGTTATTGAAAATAACGGTTACGCAATGGGAACCTCTGTTGAGCGTACTTCTAACGTTCGCGACTTGTACAAACTCGGAGATGCTTTTGAAATGCCCTCTTTTGCGGTTGATGCAATGTCGCCCGAAGCGGTACATATTGCCGTCGAAGAAGCGGCGGAACGGGCAAGAAGCGGCAACGGTCCTACTTTATTGGAGTTCAGAACCTATCGCTACAAAGGACACAGTATGTCTGACCCCGCAAAATACAGAAGTAAAGATGAGGTCAATGAGTATTTGGAAAGAGACCCCGTTGAAGTTACCCGAAAAAAATTAATCGACAAAGGTTTTGCTACCGAAGAAGAAATTGCAGCGATAGAGCAGCGTGTCAAAGAAATTGTTGAAGATTCGGTACAATTTTCCGAAAATTCACCTTTCCCCGACGGCAGCGAAATTTATCGCGATGTTTATGCCGAAGAAGATTATCCTTTTATCATTGAATAAAAAAGAACCCCTAAATTGAATTTTTAGGGGTTTTTTTTTGAATCTTTTCTGTAAAAATTATTTTTTGTATTGCCGAGCAAATATCCGGAACAGAAAAAAATTGGGTGCTAAGCTCTTGTTTGTGTTTTCGCAAATGACCTTTTTGTCGCTTGTGAAGACACAATCTGTCGCCGTCGTTTGTGTCTTCACAAATGACCTCATGATGCGGTAGATTTTTGTCGCTTGTGAAGACACAAGCCTCGGGGCGAAAAAAAATTTAGTTTTATTTTTCAAAAAAAATCGCAAATTGACTTTGAAGTGATTAACTTGCCTTAACAAACAATAATTTCAAATGTCAATGGAAATTTACAAAACAAAATATGTGGTTCGCACTTTCGATGAGCAAACCATGACCTTGACATCAACTTGGTTGAATACTACTGCAGAAATGAATGAAGATGAGTTCAAAGCCGAAATGAACGCGCTTGCGGAATTAATTTTTAGCTACAAAGCCATGTTTTTGTTATCGGTTTTGAATGACTTGTGCTTCTCAATCGTGCCCGATTTGCAAGCTTGGCTTGCCAAGAATATAACCCCCAAGTTTATTGAAGCACGATTAAGGAAGCAGGCAATTATTATTCCGACCGATATTTTTGTGATGGTCTCAATGAAGCAGACCGTTGAAGATGTTGAGAGTGAAAAGCACGAGCACCAAACAAAATTTTTTGATGATATTCAAAGCGCGAAAAATTGGTTCGGCAAATAATCTTCCGTATCCCAAAAACGGCAGCCGAAATCACTGCCGTTTTATCTCCGTGTTATCGCTGCGGACGTTGTGAAATTTCTCAAAAAAAGTCAGTGCTGATTGGCAAAAAATCTTTATTTATCCAAGAATTACCCCTTAGCCGGAGGAGGTCGAAACAAGTCCGGAAGGAAGGTTTGCCGGCAAAATAATGACTGAACCTCAAAAATTATTTCACAATGTTAAAACGCTTGTGATGTATTTGCCGCTTTGAAATCGGGCATTTTTTGCGTTTTTGAGGCTTTGTGTAATTTCGCGTTTCTTTCAAAGTGCCCCTTTTATAGTTTTCACGGCGAATTAATTCCTCTTTCTCATTGTAATAAAACCATTGACCGAATTTATAATCTTTAAAAAACAATCCTTCGGCTTTGATTTTTCCGTTTTCGTGAAACTGAATCGTGTAAGCATTTTTTAAATTGAGGCGAAAAGTTGTTTTTTCTGACAAATTGCCTTCTTTGTCAAAAAAATCGGCTTTTCCGTGCATATAGCCGTGATGATGCTCAATATCCGATTCTTTTTTTCCGTTCGGGTAAAAAGTTTTTCGGTCTCCGGTCAATTTATCGTTTTCATAATTTTCTTTAACACGCCTTTCGCCGTTTTCATAAAAAAGCTCGCGGTTTCCCTGCTTTTTTTCTTTCAAAAAATTTTCTTCCGAGGCGAGGTTTCCGTTCGGAAAATATTCAAAAACTTGCTGCTCGGTTTCAAAATTTTTAAAAACGATTTTTTGTGCAAGTTTTCCGTTTTTGTAGCGCAAACTTTCCGCCCTGATACCTTCGTCATACGTGATAATTTGGCTGATTTTGCCGTTTTCCTCAAACGTTTTACATTCTCCGTGCATTTTTCCGTTTTTATACACGCCCGTTTGAATCAATTTACCGTTTCGCGCATATCGCTTAAAAAAGCCGTTTTTGTGTCCGAAAATGTTAGAAGTTTCAAATTCGACTTGCCCGTTATCGTAAAAAATTTTCAGGTCGCCTTCAAGATGCCCGTTGAGATAATTCGCCTGCGACTTAACAAATCCATTGGGAAAAAAATTTTCTTCGCTGCCGTTTTGAATGTTGTCGGCATAAGCGGCTTTACGAAATAATTTTCCGTCGGGGTAATATTCGCGGACGGTATCTTGAATTTTGCCTTTTTGAAAAAAAGTTTGGGCTTTTAGCTGACCGCTTTCAAAAAAACTTTTCGCTTCTCCGTGCAAACTGTCTTGCTCATAAAAGGCTTTTTGAATAATTTTTCCGCTCGGAGTCCACACGGTCGTTTCACCGTTTTTCATGTCATTTTGATAGCGAATTTCCGTTCTTTTTTCGCCGCCGGGGTAAAAATCAAGGGCAATTCCGTTGCGAAAACCGTTTTCAAAAGGCGTTTGTGATTTCAGTTTGCCGTCCTGATAATATTCCGAAACGATGCCTTCGATTTTTCCCGTTCTGAAAAAACATTTCGATTGCACGCCGCCTTCGGGGTAGTAAGTCAAATATTCACCGTCAATGACTGCGGTGTCATTTTGGAGGACAAAATATTCTGATTTAAGGTATTTTTGCTCAAAATCATGGTATTTTTTTATTTTGATATGATTGTCATTTTGAGCCAAAACAAGGCTCACGGAGCAAAAAAGGGCAATAAAAACTGCCTGAATAATTTTTTTTGAATTTTTCATGTTCATAAAGATTTTGGATTCGAGTAGAATTTTTTCGACAGCCTTATAATATGGTGAAGCATCACGGGCAAAATGAGGCAAATTGCCAATTTTGAGTTTGCCTTTGATTTTCAAACAAGTGTGAACAGTAACATAACGAAAAGAAAAATCATTTTCGTATAAAAAATATTGTAAGGTTAAAAAATTACCTTGTCGGGGCAAAAATGCCTAACATCAATTTTTTCATTCTCATTTTTTGCTCCGCAACGGCAATTTCTTTTTGCTTATCCGTAAGGTATTGCAGGGTAATTTCCTCGTTCAAAATCGTTCTTTTGGCAAACAGCAAACTCAAATCGTCGAGAATTTTAGGGTTTCTTTCGATGAGCATATTAATCAACTCCCGCTTCACTTCGTAGACTTTCACTTCCGTAACAGCCTCAACGGTTGCCCCTCTTTTTTCGCCGAAAAGGGCGGCTTTTTCGCCAAAAATGTCGCCTGCGTGGAGTTCTCCGACGAATTGTTGCTCCGTTTCGGTGTGCATGATGTAAACTTTTGCACGTCCTTCAATGATAAAAAACAAGGAATCACCGTCATCGCCTTGTTCAATAATTTGCTCGGGCGGACCGAAAAGCAGTTTGTTGGATTTGAGGATAATAAATTCCAATTCTTCTCGCGAAAATATTTTCAAAATATCTTTTTCCCGCATTTTTTTGATGATATTTTCGATTTCTTCCGTCGAAAAAGCATTGTAATCCATGTGAGAAAAATTAAAAGCATTGCGACTTCTCGGTACAAAATTCGGTTGTTTTTCCTCACTTTGTATATTTTCATTTTCTGCAAAAGAAGACAATCCTGCCCGATTAAAAGTATACCAAACAGCGGACAAAACATCGTTACAAACCGCTCGGTTGCTTGTTGAATAAGTATATACCTTTACAGAATAAATAATTTTATTTTCTTCATAACGCCGAATAAAAGCTTCGGGCACGGGGATATTAAGGACGAGAGGGGATTTAAGGGCGGCATCGCGCAGCAAATGTTTGATTTTATGCGGTGAGGCATCGTAATTATAGGTTATGTCAATTTCTATCGAGCGTCTGAGAGAAGGCATGGAAAAATTCGTAACAATATTGTTCGCGATGTAGTCGTTCGGAACAATTTCAAAATTTTCGTTGTCGTTGATAATCGTTACGCTTCTCCAATCCATGTCTGCAATTCGTCCGCGAATTTCGGTTTTACCCGAAACAACGACATAATCGCCTTTTTTTATGCCTTTGCTCAAATTGATAGAAATGCCCGAAAATAAGGAAGCGAGGGTTGTGCGGGCTGAAATACCGATGACAATCGTCAAAACACTTGAGGTCGCGATAAGTCCGTTTGCCGCTTTTCCGAAAACGAAATAAACAATCAAAATCAAAATGACGGAAAAAATGACCAAATCAATGCCGTTTCGGAGCAATCGCGGCACAAGGCTGCCCTCTTCGCCTTTGAAAATGCCGTTCCAAACAAAAAAATCAGTCAAACGACTCAAAAAATAGCCCGCATAAATCCATGCCGAAACGCCGAGCGCGTAAGAAATATGCGTTTGTTCGAGCGTGTTGATGCCGAGTCGCTCAAAAATTTCAAACCGAAATAAATTCAGTACCGAAAAAAAAATAAAACCGCCCGCCGAACTCGACAAACCGCGTATTTCGCTTTTTAATACGGGCAGCCACGAAAAAAATTTTTGCAACAAAAAAATCAGCAGAATTATCAGCAGATAAGCTGCAAAAACCACAAAAATATTTTCCGTCTGCATAGTGTTTTGGGATAAATGCCGTAAAAGTAAAAAAATATTCGGTAAATGTTTAGCCGGCTTGCAAAACATTGTTTCGCGAGCCGGCTAAACCAAAGGCGTTTTTACTACCTTCCGATAAGCGTTACCGTGCCTTTGAATTCTTTTCCCGAAAATTTGAGCAAATAATAATACACGCCGGGCGGAAATCCGGAGGCTTGCCATGCAAAATCGCGGTCGGCACTCTCAAAAACTAATTTATCCCAACGATTGTAAATTTTGATGTTCTCAAAAAGATTCGCACAAGTATTAATCGGCAAATCGGGCATTCTGAAAGCATCATTTTTACCGTCGCTGTTCGGCGTAAATACGTTAGGCGGCAAGAAATTAGGCGTTTCGTCAAAATCTTTTACCAAAATTTTTACCGTTGTGGGCGATGAGGCTCTCTGACCGCAGGGCGTTACGTCAGAGGCGATAAATTTCAGTTCAAATTCTTTTTCTTTTGCCCCGCCGAGCAAACCACATTCCGGTGTCCATTCAAAAGGCGAACGCAAAACAGGTGTGCCGGTTTTATTTTCAAACATCATTCCCGCGCCTGCCATATCAAAACCGACCCCTTGTCCCGTGAGGGTGAGATTATTTTTTTCGGCATCATCGGCAAGTATGTCAAAAGTGATTTTTTGATTCACATTAATCGTCGCTTTATAGATTTTTTCCGTGTCATCAAAACTTATTCCTTCCGCAGTGAGGAAAGGCGGCGTATTTTTCGGGTCTGCCGCGAGTTTAATTTTCACGCGAATCGTATCCGAAAGCAAAACATTACAAACATTCAAATCTTCGAGGAAAAAATCTACGTAATAAATTTTATCCGAAAAATTTTCGCCCAAATGCGAACAAGCCGTTTGCCAAGAAAATTTTTCCTTTAACAAAGGTTTGCCGAAAATCGGCTGCGCAAAAATCATTCCGAGCTCCGACATAGAAAAACCAAGACCTGCGGCAGTCATTTTGAGATTGCTGTTGTCGACATCTTTTCCGAGAACATCAAAATTGATGAGGTCATTCGCTTTCGCCTCAATGAGATAAACATTTTCGCTTGCGTCAAAAGTTAATAAAGTGCTCAATTCGGGTTTATTTGGCGTTTTTGCCGAATATTTCAAAGTCAATTTGACTTTAATTGAATCAAGAAATTCTTTTTGACAAGTTTTAAATTCACGCGCGGTGAAAATGAGATAAAAATCTTTTTGCGCCCCCGGCGTAACATTCGCGCCCAAGTGTTTGCAAAGCGTTTGCCACGAAAAAGGCGCGCGCAAAGGCGCGTTTCCGATGGTATCGCGGAATTTCATGTCGTAATCGGCAAAATTGAAATCCAAACCGCGCCCCTTAATTTCGAGTTTATCCAACTCTTCGTCTTCGCCGAGCACGTCAAATTCGATAAGGTCGCCGACAAAAACGGTATCTTCGTATTGATTCAGGGCAGTATTAAAAGTCATGCCCGGAATGCTCAACAAAGGAGCGGAATTGCGTTTTTTGGGCGGAATCAGTGTTATTCTGACAGTACAAGTGTCAATTTTTTCATTTTTACACTCTTTAATATCCGTAACTTTGAACTGCATAAAGAAGTTACGGCTTTTCGATACGTCAAGCAAATGTTCGCATTTTGTTTTCCATTCAAAAGGCGAAATAACCGTTCCGCGCCCAGATTTTGTCGCAAAAAGCATATCAAAATCCGAAAAGGCAAAGCCTAAACCCATGCCGCTGACGACAATCGAATCGTTATCGGGGTCAGTACCTTTGACTTCAAAATATTCCGTTTCGCCGACTTCGAGCGTGTCATAATAAATTTTGGCAACATTGTCATAAGACAAATTTGTTTTGATGTCGGGCTGCTGATTTTTGGGCGGTAAAAGCGTAATTCGCACCGTAACGGTATCAATTAAGCCTTTTTTTCCGCAAATATCCACATCGGTTGCGCGAATGCGAAGGAAAAAATTAAACGGTTTGTTGATGTCCGGCAAATCGGCGCAAAGGGTTTTCCAAGTTAATTTTGAGCGATAATTGGCTTTTCCCGATGCGGGTGTGAGCGTTAAACGGTCTGTCGGAGGGGTAAAATTCAATCCGACATAGTCCAAATAAACAGTGTCGCGGTCGGGGTCGCTCACCAAAAGTGTCATATCGGCAATTTCGCCGGCAAAAAGTGTATCGTAATAAACACTGTCCAAACCGCGATTCCACAGGGCAGTGAGAACGGGATTGCGATTTTCGTTCGGGCGCGCTTTCAGCTTAATTACCACACAAGTTGTGTCTTTTTTCGCATCATCGCATTTTCGACTGTCTTTGACAAAAAAATTCACTTTAAAATCTTTTTCTTTCACACCGTCCGGCAAATCGCTGCATTTGGGTGTCCAAGTAAATTTTTGTTTCAAAATCGGTTTTCCGCTGACATCGGTAAAGTTCATTCCGAGCGCGCTCATATCAAAACCATCGCCGACGGCATTCATAAAAATCGAATCCATGTTCACGTCGTTGCCGATGACATCAAAGGTCAAAGTTTCGCCTAACGTCAGTACTTTTTGATAACAATCATTTCCCGAAGGAGCGGGCGTGATATTTGTTGTGATTTCGGGTTTGTCGTTCGGCGCGGATAAGATTTTTACCTGAACCGTAACCGTATCCGCAAGCGGTACTGCGCAAGAATTGTCTTTGACAATCAAACGAACTTTGTAAGGGTCGCCGCCGGGCAAAGGGCAATCGGGAAAACAAACGCGCATTTCAACAGGCGTTCCTGCGGCAGTAATGGTTTGCGAAGTAGGTGTTATGCTCACTGTTCCCGAAAAATTTAAGGCTTGCGCCGTTGCCGTGATGACATTGCCGACATTGGGGTCGGTAATAAAAAGTTTTCCGCAACGGGAGTCGCTCGGATTCAGGGTGATGACCGTTCCTTCCGTGTAAAACCCTGACGCGCCGTCGGCTTTGTATTGCACCGTAGGAGTGTTTGCGACGGGACAATCAAGCACCATTAACTGAAATTCACGCCGAACTTCGCCGATTTTTACGCCGCCGCGGTATTCGTCAACTGCCACGGCAAAAACATATAAGCCCGGCGCGGAGGCTTTCAAAGTTAAAATACCGAAAGGCGAAATGCTCAAAGGAGGCGAACCCGGCACCATGTTCGTTACGGAAATTCCCGGCACAAAAAGCACCGTCGGATAAGGTGCGGGCGACGGAAGCGGAGCGGGGTCGCCCGTTGAACTGTAGCCGTTGAGGGGCGTAACGAGGCGATACACCAAAAGGTCGCCGTCGGGGTCAGAGCCCCCGAAATTGAACGTAAAGGGCTGATTCACACAGGCATAGTCGCTGACGGGCGGAAATAAGCGCGGTGAGGAGTTGAAAAAACGCGCGCCGCTTTTGACAAGAGAGGGGAATTCGAGGTAAAAAACCTGCCCTGCCGCCCCCGGCGCAATGATGTTGTTGATGACCCCGTTGCGGCAACAGCGTTCCCAAACCATGTAGTAGCCTTGCGCCTCATTATAGGTGCTCGGAAATAAATCCACGATACGCGAGTAGTAAATTCGCCGCGTAACCAAAGAACCGATTGTACAATCGGGCTGCGTGTAGGGCACCAAATAATCGGAAACAAACGGCAAAACGATGTTTTGCATGCGCTCGTTGGTTGCTTTTGAAAAAATTGAGATGGTTACATCTGAATTGATTGCACCGGGGTCGCCGTTGACAGCATCGAAATACATTATAAGGCTAAGTCGGTAAGAATTTGACCCGACATGAACCATTTCAAGCTCGCCGCCGACAATGTGCGTTGCGCCGGCAATGAAAAATCTTGTCAGAAAAATCAGGACAAGTACAAATATTTTCTTCATGTAGTTTGGCTATTTCATTCGTTGAAATTCTCTGAAACAGGGACAGAATGATTGATAAGAGTGCACCGAAACCCTGTTTTTAGCGAATTGACAAAGTTAGTTAAAAAAATGACTCTTACGAACGGAGAGCCGCAAAACTTTCAAAATTTCGCATTTTTTAGCATTGTATTGAAAAAATTGAAAAAAAGCTCATTTGTAAAAAATCAACCACGCGCCCGCCGCTATCAAAGCAAAACCCAAAAGGTAACTGAGGCGAAATTCCTCTTTGAGATAAAAAATGCTGAACAAAATAAAAACCGTCAAACTGAGTACTTCTTGAATTGTTTTCAACTCAACGGCGTTAAAATGGCGATTTCCGATGCGATTCGCGGGTACTTGAATGATGTATTCAAAAAAGGCAATGCCCCAAGCAATAAAAACCACCATCAAAAGCGGCTTATTTTTAAAATCTTTTAAATGACCGTACCAAGCGTAGGTCATAAAAATATTGGAAACAAAAAGCATCAGAATTACAAGAAGTTTTTGTTGCATAAATTGTTTTAAATTTTATTTGCCCGCCTTTGCTTGTGTCCTCACAAGCGACTTTTTTATTTGCACCCCGCCGTTGCTTGTGTCCTCACAAGCGACATTTTCGACACAAACAACGGCGGTCGTTTTCAAAAAAACTTTGGGTATATTTGTAAGCATTTAAGAGGCTTTTCACAAGGGCGGCAGTTTTTTTTCTAAAAAAAATTGCGCAAATTTCTTTAATATTTAAAAAAGTGTTAATTTTTTGGCTAATTTTTGCGCTTTTAAATTATTAAAACGTCTTAAAAAATCTGCCAAAACGACATCTTTTTCGTCCTCCTTGATGGATTTTTCGATGGAATTGAGATATTTTTCATCTCCCGTGAGCTTGTACAAAGCCGCTCCGCAATAAGGGGCAATTTGCTCGTCATCCAAACCGGTTTTTAAAAATTCGACGGAAGACGGCGTGTTAAAATCCGAAAGTGCCAAAGTTGCCTCAATGCGAATGTTGTGAATAGACTCGTTTAGTAAAACCATTTGAAATGCCGGAGAAGGCTCTTTTCTGAATGATTTTGAGGGTTTTGTGTTTTTTATTTCGCGCATTAAAGTCGCTTCAATGCGGAAATCTTCCATTGTTCGGAAAGCAGAAATGACAGAATGACCGTAATTGACGATGTCTTTTTTGATTAATCCGTCGAGAAAATCAAAAATACCGGGGATATTTTTCTTGGTAATGCTTTTCACGGCATTGTCAATAAAAACGGGGTCTTCGCTTGCCTCAACTAATTTCATCAAATACCAAATGCCCTTATTCCCCTGCTCGCTCAAATATTGCGTAAGTTCAAATTCGGCATCGGAGCCGGAAAAAATGCGGCAACTGAGTAAAAAAGCAGCCGTTTCGGGAGCATCGGCACCGCAGTCGGTTAAAAATATTTCGGTGTTGAAATTGATTTTTTGACTTGAACTGATTAAAAAAAGGCTGTCCAATACGTCAGAAAATCTTGTCGAATAGCTGATGTCCAAAAAATTGGGGCAGAGCATATAAAATTCGGCTTTTTTGGCATAAACATCGGCTTCAAGGTCTTTGTTCATGGCTCTGAAACATTCCGAAAGCCCCAAGTAGGCTTGCGCAAAAGTTTTGTCCAATAAAATTGCGTCTCTGAAAAGGCGGAGTGCGCTGAGATATTCCTTTTTTTGCATCATTAAATTGCCTTTTCCCGTAACGTAGCGCGCTTCTTCGGGGTACATTTCGGACAAAATATTTCTGAAATAAAAGGCACTGTCGTAATTTTCGCGATAGGCGTACAAAATTGCCAATTTTTCAATCGGTTCGGGCTCGTAGGGGTGAAAACTGTGTGCGCGGGCAAAAATTCTGATGGCTTTTCGGCAAAGCGTGTCGTGTTCGTGTCCGTAAGTGATGCCCATGTAATTTTCGGTATCTTCGCCGCCGAGTCTGATGCTGCTCAATTCGTCCAAATAAACATCGCCGATGCTCATTAAAAGCGGATAATCAATGTTTTCGCCATTGAGTCCGGCTTCCCAAATTGAAACGGCTTCGGCTTTGTTGCCGATATAATTGGCAAACATGCCGAGCATAAGGCGCGAATCCGTGTCATTTTTGTCCGCCTTAATGCGTTTGACAAGAATGTTTTCGGCTTTGTTGCGTTCGCCGCTTTTAAAAAGTTCAACGGCTTCCTCTATCGTGCCGTCTGCGTCATTTTGCGCGAAAATGTGCTTTCCGAAAAGGACAGAAAAGATAAATGTCAAAATTAGAATCCTCATGAATGTTGCCGGTTTTGGTAAATCTGTATTGTCGGGAGTTCATTCAAATCTTCGAGGGATTCTTTGGTTTGTTGTGAAATTAATGACCAAATTAAGGAGAAACCTTTTAAGGCTGCTTCAATAATCGGTAAGTGAGTGGAAATATTCGGTTTGTGTGGTATTTTTTCGGATAAAATTTTCCGATAAATTGCTGATTTCTTTAATTTTTGCAAAAATCATTCCTATTTTTTTGTCAAATGATTTTTTTTTAATGATTCCATGACTTAAAATTAAACAATGTTCTCTTTTTTTCTAAAAAAAATAAAATGAATATTTTTAAATACTTTTGTAACAAAGTGTTATCAAAAAAAAATCGGAAAAAAAACAGATATTTATATCAAAAATTTGCAAAAGCTGTCAAAATACTTTGTCAATAAAAAAAAATCATTTACCTTTAAGTGTCATAATAACAACAAGAAAAGAGAAGGAACAAAGTGAAATCGAAATTGCTAAGATATTTCCTCAAAACAAGGGTAACGATAACGGCGGCGGTTATCAGTTGGCTGCTTCTTGTTTCGGCGGATATGTTGGATTTATTTTTGTATTTGGAAAGGAGTGTTTATGTCGTTCCGCCCGCTTTAAAGGGGCTTTTTTTGAATACATTTTTTCTTTTTACCTATTTTTCGGCGAATAATATTCTGCGAAAAAAATCGGATTTGGACGGGGATAACCTCTATAACAATATTTGGCAAGCCTTCGCAATCTCCATAACTTGCGCGGGATTTTCGATGTTTATTCGCATTGTGATTTCATTGGTCGGCGAAGAATATTTCGGGGAGCATTATTATCTCTACAACTTTTTTTATCACCTTGATTTTACGCTTTTAGTCGTTTTTTTGACGGCGGCTTTTTTGCGTTGGAAACGATTGATTCGCTATCAAGCCACGCGCTCCTTAGAAAAATATTGGAAGTATTTTGAATATGCAATATTTGCCGCTTTGTTACTCAATTTCAGCGGTTTTAACTATAATCTTGCTTTTAACATTATTTTAGTCGTTGTCGGCGGCTTTTCATTGGTGGTTTCTTTTAATGTTAAATGGATTCCGTATCTTGATTTTAAGCAAAAATTAACAAGTATATTTGTTTTTTCGGTTATTTTAGTTGTTCAGTTGTATTTCCTTTTCGAAATATCGAATTATTCAAAAATTGAAGTGGTCATTTTTGACACGGTAAAAAGTGTTTTTTTTACTGTCATTTACGCATTTTCGGCATTTTACAGCGTGGTTTCTTTGCTTGTTTTGGTTTTTAATTTGCCGACCTCTTCTGTTTTTCAAAAAAAGTTGAACGAAATTTCGCGTTTTCAAGACCTCAGCGGCAGTTTATTGGAAGGAAAAAGTGAAAAACAAGTGCATCAAACGCTCTTGGATTACGCTTATCAAACTTCAAAAGCCGATGCCGCTTGGCTCGAATTGGACAACAACGACGGCGATTTTATCGGAAAAAATATTACCAAAGCAGAGGCTTTGGATTTGCGCAATGCCATTATGCAGGCAGGTTATGACAATGAAAAACCGCGAAAATACGGGAAAAATCATCTTTCCGAAGATTTTAAGGATGTGGCTTATCAGACGCTTTTAACGATTCCTTTGGTTTCCAACCGTGTTTTTCTCGGCAGAATTGTATTGCTCAAATTTGCGCCTGACGCTTTCGAAAACATGACTGTCAACACGCTGAACGCTTTTGCGATACAGGGAAGTTTGGTGATTTATAATTTTCGCTTGATTTCGGACGCATTACAAACGCAACGCTACCGTGAAGAAGTTAAAATTGCCAAAAAAGTTCACGACCGATTGTTGCCCGAAATGAATCTGACAAACGAACATTTTGAGTTTTTTGTCGAAAACGAATCGGCTGACGATGTGGGCGGCGATTATTACGATTTTTACAAAATTTCCGAAAATAAATTTGCCGTCATCATTGCCGATGTTTCCGGAAAAGGAACAACCGCAGCCTTTAATATGGCGCAAATGAAAGGTGTTTTTCACAGTTTGGTGCGTTTTGATTTAAGTCCTGATTTGTTTTTTGAATATGCGAATAATGCTTTGAGCGGTTGTTTGGAGCGAAATATGTTCATTACTTCTTCTTATTTTGTGATTGATACGCTCAGCAAAAACATTTATTTTTCGCGTGCGGGGCATTGTCCGACTCTTTATTTCTCCGAAGAGCATCAAAAAGTATTGATTTTTAAGGGGCGCGGACTTGGTTTGGGCATCATGCGTACGGAGCAATACACGAAATTTATTGAAGTAGAACGGTATACTTTTAAAAAAGGCGATATTTTGATGCTTTACACCGACGGAATCAGCGAAGCAAGAAATCCCGAAACGGGAGAAGAATACGGTCAAGACCGCATCGCAGCCTTGTTGGAAAAACATCGGGATTTGACACTGCGAGAAATTTCCGAAAAGCTGCTTGCGGACGTGAAAGATTTTATGAAAAATTCAGAATTGAAAGATGATTACACGGTTGCGATGGTGAAATTTATATAGTTTTTAAGCCCGTCTTTAATGCGTTTTTACCGTCTTTTGTTGTTTTATTTTCACAAACGACTGTTAAACAATACTTTGAAAATTGTTTGTAAAGCTGCGAGAGCGGCTGCATTTTTTCACAACAATATTTGCGCAAACTTTTAATGCCGGCGTTTTACCTTATTCCAAAACGATTTTTTGTTTCAAATCGTCCAAAGTTTGGTCTTTCGGCATCATGCCGGGCACGGAATAATATTCGAGCGTTTTGGCATCGTGCCAATAGATTTTTCCGTTAAAAAACTCCCCTCTTTTGAGTTCTTTGCAATCATTTTTGCTCAAAACAACATATTTTACCATTGCCTGCGGC
Source organism: Bacteroidota bacterium (assembly GCA_052033485.1). Lineage (GTDB taxonomy): Bacteria > Bacteroidota > Bacteroidia > Cytophagales > Bernardetiaceae > JBPOJO01. Next base: position 14,853 of record JBPOJO010000397.1, read on the forward strand.
TGTGCGGGTGAGACGGGCGAGCGATAAACGTATAAAGTTTTGTTGCCGTCGGGCGATTCAACTACTTCCGTCGGCTCTTGCTCCAAAATTTTTTTTGCACTCGGAGCGCAGTCAATTTTTTTTGAAGGATTTTGAGCGCATGAAAAATTTGCCAAAATCAAGGTAAGCAGCAGTATAAATGCCGTTGTTTTACAGTCCATATTGAATTTTTTTGCAAAATACACAAACGGAATGATTTTTTCAAAAATTGTGCTTGCGTTTGTTTTTTTTGGAAAATGGGTTTTATGTGTTTGTACAAATTTTGGTAACTGTTTAGCCTGAGTGTACCGCGAGCTTTAGCTTGCGGATTTAAGGAGGCAAGTACCCGGCAAGCAGATGTAAGGTCGCAAGTTAAAGCTCGCGCTGCATTCGTGGGCTAACCGGCTAAATAGTTACAAATTAACAATATTAGCGAATTAATCTTTTGTAAAAAAAACATGTTTTTTTAATTTATTTTACAAAACTTTATACAAAAAATACCAAACATAGCCTTGCAAAAACTTAGGAGTTCGCTCATAAATTTTATTTTTGAGCACTTCGGTTCGTGTTTGTACTTTTCTTCTTTCGGTATCTAATTCAATGCCCTCATTTTTGCACAATTTATACGCGCCGCGCATCCATTTTCCTTTCAAAATTGCGGTGCAAAAATAGGTGAGCGGATAATCTCCGTTTTCGAGTTTTCCGGTATTTTTTCGGGGTACGCTCAAAAAATATTGCGAAATTTCTTTGCTTCTTCGTGGCGCATTTATTTCAAAATGCCATGGATTTTCGGTGGTTTTTAACAAACGCAATAAAACAGATTTTTCCCAAAATGCGGCTTGCAATGACGTTCGTTGCTCCGTTTCCGGCAGAATAAGCCCGATTTCGGTTTCGTTCGGCAGGAGCTCGTCGCAGGGAGGGCAAGGAAATAAGCGCAAATAAGCGGCATTGTATTCAATCATTTTTTTAAAAAGTTCCGCAATGCGTTCATTTTGAACTTTTTTGATTAAAAAATAATCGTCCTGAATGTACAAAATGTGTGTTTCCGGAATTTTTTTTAAAACGGTCATTAACTCATCTGACCAAGTCGTACTTTTTTCAAAAAGCAAGGGCGTAAAACGCGCATGTTCGGGGCTGTGAAAATTCGACGCAAAATACACATTGTAAGGGCAATCAGCCCAATATTTTTCAAAAAAATGAATAAAAGGCTGCCATGTGTCATCGTAAGAATCGCAGGACATAATCAAAACAGCAAGTTTTTTTTCGATTTTTTCTTCCATTCAAATGATTTTACCGCAAACATAAATACAAATGTTTGTTTTTTTCGTTCTTTTGCTTTATTTTAACAACTCTTTACAAACAAAACTTCGCTTTGAACCCAATTGAAAAAGTAAAATAAATTTCAGTTCATTTCCGGCATTCAGGGCATTTTCAAATTAAATCTGATTTTTGAGCAGCGTAATGTGAGCATCTTGCTCACAAACTTTGATTTTTAAGAAGCCGGCAAGATGTCGGCGATTCTTTTTTGCTTTGCCTGACTAAAATAAATGCAGTCAAACGATTAAAATAACGAGCAAATTTTTTACGAACAAGCCCTATTCCGGCATTATTTTTACAATTTTCTTTTGTTAAGGGCTAAAAAACACAATTTTTTCCATTTTACCCTTAATTTTGGCTTTTAAAATTGATTGTAGTGGCATGAAAAAATTTTTTTGGCTTGTTTTTTCGATTTCCCTGCTTATTGTATACGCACACCACGCGCATGCGCAAACGAATCGCTACCGCTCATGGCATCATCATTTTGACTTCGGCGCGGGATTTTGGAAAAAAGAAAACGCATTTTCTTTGGGGTGGTCGCATTTGAAAGGAATCGGACGGGCGCATCGTTTCAAACTCGGTTACGGTTTGCGACTGAACCTTTACCGCGGCAACGAACGTGAATTTTTGCCGATTCCGCGCGATTTGCGCCGCGACGAAACGCGAACGGACACCCTCGTCATCACGAAAGCGCGTCCGTTTTCGCTTGCTTTGGGGCTTTATATGCAATACGATTTGGCGGCAAGATGGACACTCGGCGCAAATGTTGACCTCGTCGGTTTTGCAGTTTCGCTCAAAAAAATCAGTACGGGAGTGCTGTATTCGACGGATTTGCTCGACAGTGCATTCCTTCCGACAACGGTTTCTGCGCATAAATACGGCTTATTCAAAGCGCGAACGGAAGATTTCGGAACGCTTAACGCCGAGTTGTACCTTGCCTATCACCTCCTTCCGAAATGGCGGATTAAGTTCGGCGTTCAGAAATTATGGACGGAATATCGCACACCTTTGCCGTTTGTGCAAAATAATACTCGCTATTTTCGCCACCCTTGGCTTGCCCTTGTGGGTTTAACTTTTACGCCTTTTACGCCGAACATTAAGTGCCCGAAATTGAAAAGGCAAAAATTAAAAAAACTTAAAGAAGGCGAATATTGACGCAAAATCTGTTCATAGTACGAAATTTGCCATTCACCTGTAAAATTCTAAAATACAATAACAATGAAAAAAACAGCTTTTTTTACCTTGAGCTTTTGTCTCTTGTTGCTTCAAAATATTTTTGCTCAATTCGACTACCCTGCTCTCAAACTCTCCGCGCCCGCGCCGAAACCCGGAAGCAAAGTAGAATTTACGATTGATTTGACTTCCGAAACCAAAGAATTTATCGAACAAGCCAAATTTGTTGCTTACGTGATGGGTGAGGAGGAGGAATTTTCGGAAGCCGATGCTGTTTTTGATTTTCAAAACGGCTTATGCAAAGGTAGTTTTGAGTCTGATAAAGATGCTCGATTGTTGCTTTTAGTCGTCCATGACAAAGAATACCGCGGTGCGCCGAAAAATGCCCCTGACGGCTTTCTTGTGCCGTTTTACAATGAAAAATCCCAAATTTTTCCGCTCACTTTTACCAAAGCCGGCATTTGGTACACCTCTTATTCCCGCAGTTTTTTGGACACGGAAAGTGATTTTGAAAAAGCCGTTACGCTTTATGAAAAATCATTTGCCGAAGATGCCGGTTTGAAAAATTTGTATTATCCGCAATGGCTTTCCGCTAAAATGCAAACCGAATCTAAAGCCGATTGGGCTACGGAAGAAGTTTATTTGAAAAAAACAGAAGCCGAAAACCTTAAAAATCCCGTCGTTCTCTCCTCTTGCGCCGGTGCGTACAGAATCATGAGAAAGCAAGACGAATACGAAAGAATCGGCAATTTTATCGTTAAAAACTTTCCTACGGCGGATTTTTCGCTCATGCGAATCGCGGAGGACAGTTTGCGTGCAAAAACAAATCTCGACGAACAATTTGCGCACTTGGATTATTTAAAAACTCAAAAAAACGCGGAAAAATATACCGTCAGGGCTTGGCAAACTTTGCTCATCAGTTATTATCAAAAGTCGGATTGGGCAAATATCGAAAAAATCTTGACAAAAGCTGAACCGCAATCGGATTTAGCCGAATTGTCAGGAAATATCGCCGACAGATGTATAGACAAAAAATTGGGCAAAGAAGCCGAAATTTGTCTTCGATATATTGAAAAATGTCAAACTTTTTTTGCCGATAACAAAAATTTTTCGCCGAAAATAACGCCGAAAAAAGCCGATTTTATTCGAAAAAGTATAGACGAAAAAATGCAAAAAACTGCCGTCGGAGTGAATTATTTGAAAAAAGATTTTGCCGCTGCCATGAAATATTTGCCCGCAGTTTTCGAAAAATCCGAAGGAACAAACCCGAATATTAACGAGGCTTACACGGTTTCGCTTTACAACACGGGAAATAAAGAAAAAGCAAAAGAAACAGGTGAAAATGCTGTCAGAAATGCCGCTTCTACTGCCGAAATTAAAAACACATTGAAAGCAATTTTTGCCGAAAAAAATCCCGATGCGGCAGCTTTTCAAAGTTATTTTGCCCCTTTGGAAGAGAAAGCAATGGCGGGAATTAAAAGCGAAATTTCAAAAAAATTAATCAATGAAAACGCGCCGAATTTTAAACTCAAAAACTTAAAAGGCGAAGACGTTGAACTTGCCGCTTTGAAAGGAAAAGTGGTCATTTTGGACTTTTGGGCAACGTGGTGCGGTCCTTGCATCGCCTCTTTTCCGGCAATGCAAACCGCGATGAAAGAGCTTGAAAACGACAAAAATGTCGCTTTTCTTTTTGTGAATTGTTGGGAAAATGTGGAAGACAAACACACCCACGTGAAGAATTTTTTGGAAAAAAGAAACTTGGATTTTAACGTTATTTTTGACCTTGATGCCGCCGTTTCAAAATCTTACGGCGTTACGGGCATTCCCGCAAAATTTTTCATTGATACCGAAGGAAAACTGCGCTACAAAGCCTCCGGATTTTCGGGAAATTTAGAAGCGACGGTTGCCGAAATAAAAGTTTTGTGTGATTTGTTAAAAGTAAAAAAATAAACTTTCGTCTTTCTTTGCGTTCCTAATACCCTAAGTTTCTTGGAGTCCCTTAGGGTGTTCGGAGCGTAAAAGCCTAAAAATCAATACAATGGAAAAATTTCCCAAAATCAGCATTGTTACGCCGTCTTACAATCAAGGAAAATACATTGAGCAGACGATTGACAGCATTTTAAGCCAAAACTATCCCAATTTGGACTATATCATTATTGACGGCGGCAGTTCGGACAACTCGCCTGAAATTATTCGTAAATACGAAAAATATTTATCATATTGGGTGAGCGAAAAGGACAAAGGGCAAAGTGATGCGATTAACAAAGGGATAAGCAAAGCAAGCGGAAAAATATTTAATTGGATAAACAGCGATGATTGGCTGCGCGAAAATGTTCTTTTTGATATTGCTGAGGCGTTTCAAGACCCAAACACCCTTCTTTTTGCAGGGGTAGTGTCGCAAGCGCGTGAGGGAGTTTTTACCGATTTGGCGGGGACGCGCGTTTTCGAAAACCCCGCAAAAACCGTCGGATTTGCGGCAGTCAATCAGCCGGCGATGTTTTACGATTTTGAAGTCTTTAAATCTTTGGGAGGCGTTACGCCGGAATTGCATTTTTGCATGGACCAAGAGATGTTTATCAAATTTTTGTTTCGTTACGGGCAGGAGCGCGTATTTTCGTCAAAGCGCGTGATGGTCAATTTTCGCATTCATGCGGAGGCAAAATCGTGGGATATGACACCTTTTGTGCGAGATACTTCCTCTATTTTTGCGTCCGTTGCGTTGCAAAATTCTTTGGAAGCTTATGCCGGTCAATTTTCAAAATTAAACGGCACGCCGCATTTGAAAGAGTATGTTTTTCGTTTGGATACTCCTTTTCCGGACAAAGAATTTTTGGAGCGTTCGTTTCAATATTTTTTATTTGCGGCAGGAGAGCATTTTTATTATGAAAAAAAATATGCAAAATCTTTTCGATATTTTTCGGCTGTCAAAAAAGATTTGCTCGACCTCAAAGATGCAAAACTTGCTACGGCTTATTTAAAAGATTGTGTTGTGTCTGCTTTTAAAAGTTTATTATAAATGTACTGTTAATCAATGCTTTATGAAAAAAGACATTCTTCATTCATGCTTACTTTTGAGCATTTTGTTTTGTTTTTTTAGTGTTTTTTCTTGCAAAACAAAGGAAAAAAAAGAGGAAAATACGCAAAATTCTGCTGCAAATTTTGTTGAAAATAAAGGCGAATCCGAGCATAAGGGCGAGCAAAAAAATAAAAAACTGCTGCAAATTCTCACTTGGAACATTGCCAATTTCGGCAAATCAAAAGACGCACATGAAATAGCATTTATGGCAAAACAAATCAAAAATGCCGACATTGTAGCCGTACAGGAAGTTTCGACGGGAATTTACGGGGCAAAAGCCATAGCGACTTTGGCGGACGAATTGAACAGAACAGGGCAAAAATGGGATTACATCGTGAGCGACCCGACAAGCGGAAAAGGGGCTGAGCGATATGCTTTTTTGTGGAAAACTGCGAGAATAAAGGCAAAAGGAAGAGCTTTTTTGGACGATAAAATTGCCGAAAAGGTCGACCGAGAGCCTTTTTTGGGCAAATTTGAATTTGCGGGACACAGTTTTATGATGTTAAATTTTCACGCTGTCCCGACCGGTAAAAATCCCGAGGAGGAAATCGTACATTTGCCCGAAATTGCCGAATTTTATGAAAATGATTGCATTTTTATGATGGGGGATTTCAATTATTCGCAAAAAGGCGAGGCTTTTGATGCTTTGCGAGAAAGCGGTTTTGATTCTTCGTTAAAAAATCAAAAAACCTCTTTAAAAATGAAAGACAAAAACGGAGAATCGCTTGCGAATGAATACGACAATATTTTTTATGAAACGAACTGTTGCAGGCTCAAATCTGCGGAAGTTTTGCACTTTTACCGCGATTTTGACGACCTCGAAGCCGCTCGAAAAATTTCAGACCATTTGCCCGTAAGGGCTTTTTTTGAATTTTAGTAACTCTTAAGCCCGCGTGTACCGCGAGCTTCAGCTTGCGATTTTTTCAAACGAAGTTCGCGAGCTTCAGCTTGCGATACAATGTTTTGCAAGCCTGCTAATTGTTTAAAATTTTAATCAACAAATTTTTAAATTTTTTTTCCGAAAAGGTGCTTGCATGTGCCGTAGCGGAGGGAAAGTTTTTCAAAATTTCTCAAAACGGCTTTATTGGTTGTTTGTGTGTTCATGTAGGCAAATTCTGATTGATTTTTCGCGCCGAAATGCAAAGCTGAGTACAGCAATTTGAAATGCCAACCGCGATTGCTCGCCCCGACTGCCGAGAGAACAGGGCGCGTACAGACTGTTCCGGTTTTTTTGTCGAACCCTTGATTGACGCACATAAAAGCATCGGGAATTGTGGTATTCGGCACAAAAACACGGTCGGAAAACTTAAAAATCACACTTCTGCGCACATATTCGGCAAGATAATCGTCGGCTTTTTCTCTGAAATATTTTTCGGCATGATGCCTGTCAAATGAATTGCCGTTTTTTTGAGCAACGACAGCAAGCAATTCACTTTCTGTCGAAAAAGCGTCGCGAAACGCATATTTAGACTCGGAATACGGCAAAAAATTTTCCGTAAAATAGCTCAATCGGCTTTCGGTTAAGCGGAAACCGCAGTCGCCGAAAGCCGCAAGTACCGCAATTTCTTCCGAAGGGAGTTCGGCATAAAAGTATGATTCAGAAAAATTTTCGCGCAAAAAGTCCATCAGACGCGCAAGGGTTTGCGCACAGGCATTTTCGCAAAAAATTAATTTCAGAACAGGAAAACCGTAAAATTGCGTATCGTAGAGGTCTTTTTCGTAGTAATATTTACTTTTCGAAAAGGTGAATTTCTCCGATTGTTCGATTTTTTCCTCCATAAACCGGCGCGTAACCGCGTATCTTTGTCGGCTGCCGAAAGGAGCGACGGAATAGCGGAGCAAATCGGGCTTCATGGGCAATTTTTGGAATTTTTTACATAACCGAACGGACAATGTTTGCAGCCGCTTTTGCAGCAGTAGCCCCTTTTTTTGTGAAATTTTTCGGTAAAAACCAATAGCCCGTTTTCGTTAAAATAGTAGTCGTCTTTGTCCAAAGGCGGCTGTTTTTTCGGTGTCGGCATTGTTGAGAGCAGTTTGATGCGGTAAAAATACCGGAAAAGTTTTAAAAAACAAAAAAGAAAATTTAGAAATGATAATTTTTTAAGTTGCAATTCATATATGCAACTGACTTTGTTTGCATTTTGGAATGTGCGCGAAGGCTGAAAACATTCGTGTTAGATTTGAGAGTACAAAAATGCAATGCTTTATTGCTTATTCCCTTTCGCATCATAATTTCGTAGTTTTTTTGCAGCGCGAATTTCCAATGTCGTGCAGGCGAATCGGAATTTAGCCGATTAATTTAGTCAGGCGATGCAAAAAAAAGTATAGCAAGCATCTTGCTTGCTTCATCAAAAATAAGTTTGTGAGCAAGACCCTGCTCAAAAACAAATTTCATTTTTTTGAAGAAAATCATACAAACTGACAACGCAGGCATTTTAACAAGCCGTTAAGTTTTGCGGACGAGGAGAAAAAAAATTGAAAAAAATTTACCACAAAAATTTTGAAAAAAAATAAAGAAATTGCGTAAATTGTGGCATCTGCGAAATTTTTCTCCAAAAAATACGCTGCATGAATAATTTTTTTTTGTAAAATTTGCAGATTTATGATTGATTTGCTTATGTTTGTAAAAAGTTCAACAAAACTTAATTTTAGTTCAAAAATGCAATTAAAAAAATTTATCATGTCACTTTTCGCTGCCGCACTCGCAGTGAATTTTGCGATGGCTAACGGATATCAGGTCAATTTGCAAGGACAAAAGCAGGTTGCGATGGGCAACACCGGAACAGGCTTGGCATGGGACGGCTCCTCTTTGTTTTTTAACCCCGGCGCACTCGGTTTTCTCGAAAAAAGCAGCGTCATGATTGGCGGCAGTTTCATCAATTCAAGCGTTTCGTACCTCGCTCCCGGCACAAGCACTTACACTGCACAAGCAGAATCGCCTGTCGGAACTCCTTTCTTTTTTTACGGCACATATTCCAT
>JBPOJO010000798.1:0-2028 GCA_052033485.1 Bacteroidota bacterium
GAGTAGATGCCCTCGCGATGCTGACACCGGGCGTGTCGCCTATGGCTTTCGCGCTGAATAACCCGGTTTCTTTTAATGACCCGACGGGGCTTGCTCCTTCAGGTCTTTTTCCGCTTGCCGCTTTTGCCGATTATGAAAATGAGCGCAAAAAAGCGGGAATGCTTACGGCGGAGGATAATGGAAATGGGGGAGAAAAGAAAAAAGAACACAAAGCTTGGGAAAAAAAGCGTGATTGGAATCAAGATGACTTTGGGAAGTTTCAGGAGTATATCATTGAAATTGCAGGAAAGTTAGGGGATAAGAATGAAAAAAACTTAACAATAAAAGATGTTTTATCGCAGGATATTTTGACAGGTTATTTCCAATGCTCGCAAGTTGCCGTAATGTTGTTAGTGAGCTATGCAAAGGAGGAGGGTTTGCCTCTTACATTGTTTAGGGGTACAAAATCAAGAGGTCGTGTAACAATTTCTTCTGAAAATATGACTTGGAGAGAGTTCGCTGCTGAAGCACAGTTTTTAAGCCCAAAAGACATTGCTCTGAATGCAACTCCTGTTAGTAAAAATGAGCGAGAAATCATAGGAGCTTTGTTGGTAAGCAAAACCCATGCAAATACAGTATTTAAAGTTGAAGAGCGAAAATATAACTATATACACACAATAAATGCATCAGGAGGATATATTGAACTTGACAAATACTACGGCTCTTTTACTACTGCTCACAGGTCGGGAAGCGATAACTATCTTACTAACGCTCTCCAATATATTTGGAACGTATTTATTAACAACTTCATAAAAAAATAATTTCATGAAATCCGGAATCATTTTTACTTTTGCCTTGCTTTTTTTCTTTTCTGTGCGAGTTTTCGCGCAAACTGAACGGTTAACCATTTTGGATTCTGTTTCATTGGAAGAAATTTTTGAACCTCACGACCTGATTGTGGATACCACCCACAGTTGCCGTACAATCCCTGAAGTCAGCTTTAGATTTAGCCGAGACGGAGTATTTTTATGGCTTTACAATGGTAAAAAAATTGTAAAATATAATTTTAAAAAGAAAGAAATCGAAAAAATTGAGAAGATTGATAATTTTACCCGCCCCGCTTTTGCGCGTATTGTTATGGGCGACTCCTCGCTGTTGATTCTTGATGTAGGGTATGACGAAGCCAAAGTTAAGTTTGCAAGCCTTTCCTTTCGTTTTTATAATTTTGAATTAATCGAATTTAGGGAAAAATCTTTTGAAACAAATCTAAATTTTCATTTAGAAATGCCATGGGAATGCACTGCTTTCAATTATGATATTTTCTATAATTCTTCGCAGTATATTACATTGGTTTCCTCTGCCAATCGTTTTTGGCTTTTTGATAAAAGTAATGAACGACCGGTTAAACCCGGTGGTGAAATGAGGGTAACACTAAGCGAGGAAATTTATTATACAAAAAAAAAAATTAGAGATGGTTTAGAAGTAAAATTTGAAGACGGTGTAGCGATATTAAAAGGTTCAAATGAATTTATTACTTCCGGCTTTGTACTCAATAGAGAGACTTATATGAATTATTACTTTGACGGTAATACATGGACATATTGGTTTCATCTTTTTGATTTTCACACAAGCAGAAAGTTTTTTAGTTTTTCACTTTCAGAGTATATTTTGCCGAATAATTTAAGCGAGTACCAAAGCATCATTTCGTATATAAAATCGTCCGAGCGTTCCTTTTTGTATAATAATCATGTTTTCAAAAGGGAAGCGAAAGGCAAAAATTACATCTATCAGTTTGAAATGCCTAAAAGATAGAAATCGGGGCGATACTTGACGCTTTTTTCGACAATTTCCGCGTTCAGCGGGTCGCGCCGGTCGTTTTCCAAGAGAATCACTACGACCCGTGGGGCTTAAACCTCACCGGCATCGAAGAAAATGACCTCCAAACACAACAAAACACCGGAGAGAATCGTTTGCAATACAACGGCAAAGAAAAAACGGAGGACTTTGGGCTGATGTGGAATGACCACGATGCCCGTTCTTTGGATTTAC
>JBPOJO010000019.1:0-1665 GCA_052033485.1 Bacteroidota bacterium
ATCTCTTTGGGAAACTAAGCCTCTTGAAAACAGTTCAAAAATTGCTTTTTCACTCTTGCCTGCCTTTACGTCTTTATCTGCCAAAGGCAGCAAATCACCAAAATCATTGTCCGTTTGGTTTATCCAATTTGCTTTTTTATCAGGACTTATGCGCTCAAAAGGGATTTTAGCCAAACTGTTTTCGCTTAAAAAAGCTAATTTCTCTTCTTTTCGTTGTTCATCTTGAAGGGCATAATAGAAAATTTTACATTTCTCTTTAAGAGTTTCATTTTTGACAAAAAAAGCAATACAAACACCTGTTTGTATGCCAAAAACATTGTGCGTCGTGCCTGCAATTTTCGGATTTGCCCTTACATCGCTTTGCGTGTCCAAAATCCAAATTTCTTGAAAATCTTTGATAATACTTTTTCTAAAACCATCAAAAGCTCTTGAATCAATAAAACTGCGATTAGTTACAAAGGCTAATATTCCATTTTGGTTCAATCTATCGCCTGCCCAACGATAAAAACGGGTGTACATATCATAAACCACAATTTGATTTTGTGCAGTTCCATCCTTAATGTAGGTTTCTTTTATTCGTTTATCAATATCCGCATATAAGCGATTGGCATTTTGCAAATTGTAGTTTGATTGATGAGCATTATAAGGCGGATTTCCGATAATAACAGAAATTTTCCTGTCATTTTGCGCCAAAATTCGTTCAATATTTTCAATAAAACCGCCTCCCTCAATCCCTAATTGTTTGCCTGCAAATTTGGTCGCTGCGTAGTTATCCAAAGTATCTACCAAACAAAGGTTTTTAAATTCTTTGTAGCGTTGCATTTTGTTTTGATAAACTTTTTCGATGTTCAAGTTTGCGACGTAATACGGCAAAAGTGCCATTTCGTTCGCGTGAATTTCGTTTTCGTATTTGTACGGCAACTGATGCGGCGGAATATGCTCAATAATTTCAGTGATAAAAGTGCCTGTTCCCGTGCAAGGGTCGAGAATTTCAATATTTTTTTCTCCAAGCGTTTTGTTAAAATGCTTTTCGAGTAAAAAATCCGTTCCTTGTATCATAAAACGGACAATTTCATTGGGCGTATAAACGATTCCTAAGCGGTCCGCGCCTTTCGGATTGTATGCTTTGTAAAAATTTTCATAGACGACTTTCAAAAACTTTTGCTTTTCGTCGTGCGTAACCAATTCATTTGCCCTTGATTTGATAGTGTCGTAATACGGTCGAATCGCTTGCAAAAGATTTTCCCTTGTTTCTCCCTTAAAAAATGTTTTTTCCACGTCATAAAGCATCTGAGCGATGTTATTTTCTCTGTGGTAATTCGCATTTCCGAAAATTGACATAAAAATATCTTCGGTGAGAATATGCTGAATAAGCATTTCACGCACGTCCGTAAGCCCTAATGCAGGATTGATGGAACTTTGACAAAGGCGCAAAAATTCATCTCTCTTTTGCCTAAATAGTGCGTTTTCCTCCCCTGATAAAGCTATCATAAGGCGCAAAGCCTCCAAAATATTCGGGAGTTCTTCGCCGAATTTGCCTATCGCTTCCTTAAATTCTATTACTTCGGGACGTTCGTATTTGATAAAAGCGTTGAGAAGTTTGAGAAAATTATCGCCGTCTTCGATTTTGCAGCGCATCACCTCTTCCGTATTTTGAAACAAAAC
>JBPOJO010000100.1:0-3789 GCA_052033485.1 Bacteroidota bacterium
CACCAAAGGTTGGTTTTGCGTTCCGGAAAATACAAAATTCAATCTTTTTTTTGTTTTCAAAAAATCATCGGGTAGAGTAGTCAAGTACTTAACTTGATTTTTCTCAGCCTGTTGTTATGCTAAATGGGACTTGGTGGGGCAATAGGGTGGGTCGGAAATCTTATTTTTTAAATCTCAGTTCGTTTTTTTAATGCTGCGGCAATTTGATTTTGGGACTATGCTAACATATTTTGATTTTTTTATCTTTTTTAGAACAATTCTTAATAATTTTCTTCAAAATCTTACATTGAGAATAGCTTTTTCTCCCATATTTTAGCTTTTTTTTATTGAAAATTTAAAAAAAATAGCTAACTTGTTAAAAAATAGACTATTTTTGCATTGTATTTGCAGAAAGAATGTACGGATAAGGCAACCCAAGTGCTTTTTTTTCGTACTAAGAGAATTAAAGTGTCAATTCTAAAACTAAAAGAACTACTATGAAACAATTTTTACCCAAAGGGAGCAGCAACTTGCTTCTTTTGTTATTTTTCTTTGTTTCGACTAATTTAAGCGCGCAAACCGTAACTGAAATAATTGCTGCCCCGATTGTCGGTGGCACATGGGTTGTCCCTTGCGGCGTTACCGAAATTTCCGTTCAGATTAGAGGGGCAGGCGGCGGCGGCGGCTCGGCTTCACAAGGGTCAGGCGGAACTTACGGCGGAGGCGGCGGAGGCGGAGGCGGTTATGCCGAAGCGATTTATACCGTTCTGCCCGGTCAAACATTCGCTTACACGGTCGGTACAGGCGGCGCAGGTTCGTCCACCGGTGCAAACGGAGGCAGCGGAACAGCTACCGTTTTCGGCGTTATGACCGCGAACGGCGGAACAGGCGGTGTTTCAAATTCTGCACCTTCCGCTTCCGTAGCAGGCGGAACAGGCGGAACGGCATCCGGCGGAACGACCAATATCACAGGCACAAACGGACAAGCAAGTTCGACAACGTCGAGCGGTGCCGGCGGCGGTTGCGGTCCCTTGGGTACGGGCGGTGCGGTTGCCATCACAGTGCCGCGTACAAACGGCGCGAGCGGAATCTCGGGCGGCGGCGGAAGCGGAGGTTTCACCAATCAAAACCCGCGTTGGGACGGCGGCGACGGCGGCGACGGACAAATTGTCGTTTCCTACATCGGCGCGAATGCCGGACCCGATAAAACTTACCCCTGTCTTACGGCATCAATTAACTTGGAAGGCTTGGCACCCGTCAGCGGCACAGGTACTTGGACAAAAATATCCGGAACGGGAACAATTTCCGCTCCCAATAACCCCACTTCGGCAGTTACCGGTTTGACTTCCGGCGCATGCTCGGTTTTTCGTTGGACTTGGTCAGGGGCAGGCTGTAGGTCAGTTTCCGACGACGTAACGATTTGTATTGACGGCACGGCAAATTGTTTTGACGAACCTTGCACGGCTGACCCAATTCCGGTCAACACCTCTTGTACATATATGACAGCAAGCACCGTCGGTGCGACTCCGACCGTCGGAATGCCCGAAGGCGGCTGCGGTAATTTTACGGCGGGCATGAAAGATGTTTGGTACTCTGCAACTATTCCTGCCACCGGAATCATCACTTTTCAAGGCACCGATGCGGCAGGCGGCGCGGGTTTTTTGAGCGGTTTGGCGGCGTACAGGGGAACTTGCGATAACCTTGAACACGCCGGCTGCGTTTCGACCTCATCTACCGCATCGCCGGCAACTTTAACCGTAACCGGTGTGCCCGGCGAAGTGATTTATCTCCGGATTTGGAACACCACCAACGTATCAGATGCTTTTCAGATTTGCGCCTTAACACACGCGAACACGGTCGGCGACATCGCCCCCGGCGGCAACACCTTAGACTGCTCCGGCGCGGCTTCTTTTTATGACCCCGGCGGTTTAGGCGGCAATTATTTGCCGAATACGACTGTTTGGTATGAAGTCTGCCCGAATTGGAACGGCACGTATGCGTCCGTAACTTTTTCGAGCTTAAATTTGGGAGCGGGCGATAAAATTATCGTTCTCAACGGCGGCTTAGACCAAGCCCTCGTCATCGGCGAAATCACCTCTGCGACCACTGCACCGCTGACCATAACCTCCTCTTATCCGCTCGGTTGTTTGCAGTTTTGTTTTCTTTCAAACAGTGATGCAAGTGTAGGGAGCGGTTGGGAAGCGTCCGTAACGTGTTCATTTGCGCCCGGCACGAATACCGGCGGAACGTTTTACGACGACTATAACAACACCTACGTTAACAGTGTGAATTGCAACGGTTTGGGCGGGGTTTTTGTTTGCGGCGACGGCAATATCGGCTTGTCTAACGACAACGGCGGTGTCGGCACAAACATTTTGCAAGAACTCGGGGTTCAAACAGCAGGTTGTTTATCGGAAAACGGCTATACCGGCGAATTTACGAATGCCGGCGGCAATACAGCCTCTTATTGGATTTATTTTCAAGCCATTTCTGACGGCATTTTAACCATGTCGTTCAGCGGTCCCGGCGGTCAAAATTACGATTTTGCCATTTACGGACCTTCGACATCTTATCAAGTTCCGTGCCCGATGGGAACGGGCGAAGGTCCCATAAGATGCTCCAATACAACGAATAACACCGGCGGTGTTACCGGTTTCGGCGGAACGGCAACGGATTATTTTGAAAATCAAAACGGAGACGGTTGGGTCGCGCCGCTGAATGTTGTTGCGGGCGAAACGTATGCAATGTTGTTAAATATTGTTCAAAACGGCTCGCCGAACCCGATTGTAGACCTCGATGTCGGCGGTACTGCGGCTTTGGACTGCGAGCCGAAACTCTTAATTTTAGATGTCAATCTTGTTTCCTTTGATGCCGTCAATCAGGGCAGCAAAAATGTATTGACTTGGATAACTGCGTCTGAAAATAAAAATGATTATTTCACCGTTTTGAAAAGCAGCAATGCAACACAATGGGAAGAAATCGGTACGATAAAAGGCAAAGGCACAACCGAAGCGGCGCATTTTTATCAATTTGAAGATTATTTGCCGCTTGCACCCGTAACGTATTACCGACTTAAATTTACGGACACGGACGGAAAATCAGGTTATTCGAAAGTTGTGGCGGTGAAAAAAGAAAACCCTGCGGGCAAACTTTTTGAATCGCTTTACCCGAATCCGTCCGAAAATGACATATCATTTGACTATGCCGGCACAAATTTTAAGGACAATCTCCTTGTTTGTGTTCATAATTCGGTCGGACAACTTGTTTATTGTCAGGAGTATAAGGTAACGGACGGCAATCAAAAAATAACGTTGAATACGTTGCACCTTAAAAACGGAATTTACCAAATCAGTGTTTATCAGGGTGTTCAGCACCATTCGAGCAAATTCGCGGTTTGTCGGTAGATAAAAATTGTTGATGTGCTTCTTGATGTTTTCTTAGTTTATAGTGCATTAATCAAAAAAGCGGCAGAAATAATCTCTGTCGCTTTTTTGATTTGTGCGTTTTTGGGCTTGGAAACAGAAATATTTTGTTTGAATGTTGTTTTTGGGTTTTTCTTTGAAAAAGATAAAAGGATACATTCGCAGGCTAAAGCAAAGGATACTTTTTTTCCAAAGAATCATAAAATTTTTGCGTATAATCGTCCATTTTTAAGCCCAAACGATTAATTTCGTGTTTTACGAAAAGCCATTGTTCTTTTGTCTTTACTTTTTTGAACAAAGCCGTAAAAAGGAAATTGTAGCTTTTTTCCCTGCGGGGATTGCCTTTTTGGAAAAGAAATTTTTTAAGAAATTCCTCAAAAACGCTTTT
>JBPOJO010000235.1:0-2639 GCA_052033485.1 Bacteroidota bacterium
ATTTAGCAGGAGTGTACCGCGAGCTTCAGCTTGAGGATTTAACGAGGAGTGTATCCTGCAACAAGTGAATTAAGGTCGCCTGCTAAAGCTCGTGCTGCATACTTGGACAAACCGGCTAAACAGTTACAATTTTTTTTAACCGCTAAACTGTTCCGCCGGCAATAAAACGGCGGAGATAGTTTAAAAATATTGTTAATTAAAAAAAAAGATTTTCAAAATCATGTCAAATAAACTGCATGAATTGCTCGCCGTTGAGCAAGACAGAAAAAATAAAGCAACCGAAGCGGTCGGAGAGGCAAAAAAAGTTTTCACCAAAAATGATGCTTTTTTTGACGGTATGATAAAAAAATACGTTTCTTTGGAGGAAGAATCGGAGCAAATCCCCGATGAAACCAAAGAAATTGCAAAAACCGTTCGTTTGCAGCTCGAAGAGGCGCAAACACTTGTCATTGCGGCAATTGACGCAACCGTCAGCAAAGAGGAAACGAACTGCTCTAATACGGCTAAAAGCGAATTAAAGGTTGATAATGTCAGTTTCGGTACTTTTTCGGCGACTACTTTGCTCGCCTTAGAATCTCAACTGAACAAGATTTTAGACCTTTATCAAAATATTCCCGTCTTGGATACGACGCGAAAATGGCATTTCGACTCGCAAGTCGGCGTTTTTAAAACAGATGAAGAAGTCAAATTTAGAAGTGTAAAACGTCCGAAAGTGATTGTCAAATATGAGGCAACGGACAAACACCCGGCACAAACAGAACTGTTAAGCCTTGATTGTCAAGTCGGTAAGTACGAAACTACTTACCTTTCCGGCAAAATTTCGGTTGTTCAAAAAACTGAAATGATTAAAAGAATTGAAAAAATGATTGAAGCCGTCAAAATTGCTCGCGCAAAAGCGAACAACGTCGACGTTGTCAACATTGCTTTAGGCAAAAAGATTTTTGACTTTATTCAAAAAGATATTCTCGATAAGTAAAAAAACAGAGACAGCCTCAGCTTCAGACTTAGCCTGAAAATGCCGCTCTGAGCGGCGCATCAGTGTCAGTTTTTCGCTCTGTAGTTTTAGCTTAAAAATCTTGCTCGCGAGATTGTCGCGCTTTTTGCCTCAGTGCGTCGGTTCGAATCCGACCGCCTCTACAAATCCGTAGCTTTTAATAGAGGCGTAGCTCAGTGGCAGAGCAAGGGGTATCTGATTTTACGGTGTGCGGCAAAATTTCGGGTGATAGATTGAGATGACTAAGTAGCTCAACATGGCAGAGCATCGGTCTCAGGAGCCGAGTGTGCAGGTTCGAATCCTGTCTATGGTTACGGGCGGCTGCATAGGTTAGGCAGCCGCCCATTTTTTTCGTCTGTAATTTTGTGCTTACAATCGCATTAAATTCATGCCTTGTCAAAAATAATTTTTTTTCTAAAAAAAATATTGTCAAAAAAATTTTTTTTCCCAAAAAAACGCTAAATTTTCAGCGAATAATTTTAAACAAACATAAACAAATGGCGCACGATTTAGGAAATTACTATGCCGAATTTATGAACGGCGTTCGTGAAAAAAATCCGGGTGAAAAAGAATTTATACAAGCGGTCGACGAAGTCGCGAGAACGCTTGTCGGCTACATTGAGCACAATCCGAAGTACAAAACGGCAACAATATTGGAAAGAATTGCCGAGCCTGAGCGCGTTGTGATGTTCCGCGTGCCATGGATTGATGACAAAGGCGAATTTCAAATCAATCGCGGTTTCCGTATTCAAATGAGCAGTGCTATCGGACCTTACAAAGGCGGTATTCGCTTTCACCCGTCGGTGAATTTGAGTATTTTAAAATTTTTGGCTTTTGAGCAAGTTTTCAAAAACAGCCTTACGACCCTTCCGATGGGCGGCGGCAAAGCCGGCTCAGATTTTGACCCGAAAGGGAAGTCAGACAACGAAGTGATGCGTTTTTGCCAAAGTTTTATGACCGAACTAAGCAGACACATCAGCGCGGATACGGACGTGCCCGCAGGTGATATAGGTGTAGGCGGTCGCGAAGTCGGCTTTATGTTCGGGCAATATAAAAGGTTGAAAAATGAATTTACGGGCGTTTTGACCGGCAAAGGCATAACTTTCGGCGGCAGTTTGATTCGCCCTGAAGCAACCGGTTACGGCTGTGTTTATTTTGCACAAGAAATGTTGGCGGCACAAAATAACGCTTTGCAGGGGAAAATTTGTGTCGTGTCCGGCTCCGGAAACGTCGCGCAATACGCTTGTGAAAAATTGATTCATTTAGGTGCGAAACCCGTAACTTTCTCTGATTCTGACGGTTACATCTACGATGCCGAAGGTATTAATGCCGAAAAATTGGCTTTTGTCATGGAACTCAAAAACAATAAACGTGGCAGAATCAGCGAATACACTTCGGCGTATCCTTCCGCAAAATATGTTGAGGGCAAAAAACCTTGGGAAGTTCCCTGCGAACTTGCTTTTCCCTGCGCAACACAAAATGAAATCGGTGAGGATGACGCAAGAATGTTGTTGAAAAACGGTTGCAAAGGTATATTTGAAGGTGCAAATATGCCTTGTTCAATTGAGGCAATTGACACTTTTATCGCAGCAAAAATCCTTTATGCCCCCGGAAAAGCTTCAAATGCAGGCGGTGTGGCTACTTC
>JBPOJO010000122.1:0-2356 GCA_052033485.1 Bacteroidota bacterium
GCTTTGTCTTGAAAATTTTCAAAAGCGGAATAATGCCGTCATGCAAATTTTCACATATTTAGTCTGTTTTAGACAGATTTCTCACCTCTTCGTATAAAACAGGAAGATGTCGCACGACAATCGCCCATACCATTGCATCGTCAATACTGTCGTAAGCATGAATTAGTTTATTGCGTAAATCAACTATTTTTCGGGCGTTCGTTATTGGTAAATCGGGCATAATTTTAAGCGCATTGTTTACGGCTTCACCTATAATTTCTAAATTCCTTTCTACTGCTTGCTTAAGCATCAGATTATTCGAAAACTCTTTAAAATCTCTTTTTTCGCCCAAAAAATCTGAAATATTTTTGGCAGATGTTTGTATATCAAGCAGATATTTTAGCACTCGGTCGTTCATAAATCAGTGTTTTGGTTTGATTCACAACTTTCACAAAATAGGGGTTTCGCAGCATTTTTTCGGTCAGCAGGTCGGTTTCCCTGCCTAAAATTTGCGGCAAAATATCGTTGAGTTCCCAATAAATTTCACCATACTCTACCGGGTCAAGCGTTTCATCAAGGCTGATAATCAAGTCAATATCGCTGCCTTCGTGAAAACTGTCCGTACAAACAGAGCCGAAAACGTAAGCCGAAACTACGGGATACCGTTGCAAAGTTTCGGTCAGTAAAGGTAATTTTTCAGTCAAAAAAACATTCATTTTTTCTTGTTTAGGCTTGCGTAAAGTTACGAATTAATCTAAAAATTTACGCACTGCGGCTAAAAACTTCTCGGCGCAAAAACTGCAGCTTCAGTTTCTAAATCGCAATCCCCAATGCGCATCTTCCAAGCAATCCGCCGCCTTGTTCAATAATTTATTGGTTTCATATCTCTATGCCTTCTTTTTTGACATTCTTCAAAAAGAAACTTTCCGCTTTTTCGTATTGCGACAATGAAAGAGGGTGGTGTGAAACTAAAATATCATTTTTTAGCTGCCAATCATACAAAATGTCATTCATTAGGCGAAGTTCTTTGAAAGTTTTAACTTTTGCGTCGCTTAAAACAATCAAAAAATCAACATCGGATTCTTCATGAAAATCACCTCGTGCATAAGAACCGTACAAAACAACTTTTACCAAGCGTTGTCCATAAAGTTCACTGACTGTCTTTTTAAAACTCGCCGCAATTTCTTTGATATTTTTCATCTCGCTTTTCATAAAACCTGCAACTAACAAACGCAAATATACGCATTTTTCAGTCTAAAATTTTTATCAGACAGAATAAATTTAACGGCTTCCGCTTCAGCTTATTTCTTTTTTCAAATCGTTGATAAAGTCTTGATAAGCAGATTTTTCAAACGATAAACATTCTGCTTTTTTCTTTAGCTCATTGCCAAATGCAATCGTTTCTGAAACTTCTTTTTCGTTATACAACCACGCTTTCATAAGTGCATACGTGATGATTTCAGTTATATCACTTAATTCCAAAGCAATTATCAATTCGTCTGCGTCGCCGTTTTCGGTTTCAATATTTTTGTGCCAAAATGCAATTTGAGGATTTGTGCTTTCGGCTTCTTCCTGAATAATGCGAATTACTCGCCCGTTTTTCTTGTTTTGAGCGGAAAAAATGGGATTTCCGTCAAGAAAGGGCTTAGTGTTCAGAAAAGAATCATGGTAAAATGGAAAATACAAGTCCTCTCCGAGCAAAGAAATGGCTGCATTTTCCCACAACATACGGCTTTGAGCATAAACGGAGGCATCTGATAAGAAATTTTTGTACAAGTGTTGCATTTATTTTGTGTTTGTGGGTTGAAACTGCGCACAAAAATAATGACAAAAAAAAATTTTTCCTCACAAAAACTCAAATTGTCTTGAAAATTTTCATAGGCGAAAAAGCCGAAAATGCACCGCGAGTTTTAGCTTGCGAATTGAAGGCAGCAAGCTAAAGCTCGCGGTACAATTTTGCAAACAGGCAAAACAGTTGCAAAGAAACTATAGAAAAAGAAAGAAGGCGTATGTAAGAAATGCGGAAATGTGTTTTTGTTGTTGATTCTGACCCGCCGTTGTTTGGTATCCACCCGAGCAACCCCATCTTTCCAACCAACAACATTTGTTTACATCGGAAGGAGCAATTTAATTGAGCAGATTTTTCTCAAAAAATTTTGGGAGTAAATTTTGGAGTTCTCGGTCGGGTCTTTTTGGAGTTGGTTGCGCACAATCCCCGCCAAACCGTCGAAACTTTTGCGCATATCGGTTGGTTCAGTGGCGATAAAATAGCGTAAATTTGAGCTGAGAGCGAGCATTTCAATAGATTTTGATGTGAGTGCCGCAGGGCAGGGTGAGTTCGATTTTCGGGGTCGGGCAATTTTTCATTGCTTTTTCG
>JBPOJO010000290.1:0-7481 GCA_052033485.1 Bacteroidota bacterium
CCTTCCCCCCCCCGCCGTTGTTTGGTTCCTCACAAACTCCGCCGTTGTTTGTGTCCTCACAAACGACCTCATGATTGTAGGTGATTGTCGCTTGTGAAGACACAAGCAACGGCGAGTGTCCTCACAAACTCCGCCGTTGTTTGTGTTGATTGTCGCTTGTGAAGACACAAGCAACGGCGAAAGGTTATCGCCTCCGCCGTTGTTTGTGTCCTCACAAACGACCTCCGCCGTTGTTTGTGTCCTCACAAACGACCTCATGATTGTAGGTGATTGACAGAAGCGACGGCGAAAAATGCTCAATTTGTGCAACACTTTCTGTTTTATTCACGCACATTTTTCAGCAAGAAAAAATCAATTTTATCCCTTAAAACTTTTTTCTCAAAAGGTTTCGGAATATAATCGTCCATGCCGGCAGCAATACATCGGTCTAATTCAGATTTGAGTGCGGAGGCAGTCATGGCAATTATCGGAATATTGTTTTTCGGGACAGCAAAACTTTCGCGAATTTTTTGCGTCGCCGCATATCCATCCATCTCGGGCATGTGAACGTCCATCAAAACGAGGTCAAAATCCTCATTTTGCAAAAGTTCTACTGCCTGCAATCCGTTTTCCGCCACACTGACCTTGTGTCCCCAATTTCCGAGCATCGTTACGACTAACATTCTGTTAATTTCATTATCCTCAGCCAATAAAACTTTGCCTTTCCGGTATTCTTCGCCGGATTTTTCGGGTGCTTTTTCTTTTTTAATTTCCGCAAAATTCGGGAGAATGGCTTTTTCAATGATTTTGCCGAATTTCAGTCGAAAAGAAAAAGTACTTCCCTTGCCGACCGCGCTGTCAAGCTGAATATTGCCGCCCTGTAATTCGACAAGTCTTTTGCAAATCGCCAAACCTAAGCCCGTTCCGCCGTATTTTCGGGTCGTGTCGCCGGAGGCTTGCGTAAACATCGAAAAAATTGATTCGTGCTTATCGGCAGGGATTCCGATTCCGCTGTCTTTGACATAAAATTCAATTTCGACCGATTTATCATTTTCGGAAAGCAAATTTGCGCCGATGACAATGTCGCCTTTTTCGGTAAATTTTAAAGCATTGCTGTACAAATTGAGCAAAATTTGTCGCAAACGAACGGTATCGCCGAGAATTTTTTGCGGAATCCGCGCATCTATGCTTTTGATAATTTTAAGCAAATTTTTCTTTTCATCTTTGACTTTTGTAGTGGCAATAATGCTGTCTACCATTTCGAGCGGCTCAATCGGCGCGGAATCAAAAATCATTTTTCCGGATTCTATTTTTGAAAAATCCAAAATATCATCAATCAAAGCAAGCAAATGGTCGGCTGAAACTTTGATGTTTTTGAGGTAAATTTTTTGCGTTTCATTCAGTTCGGTTTCCGCCAAAAGTGCCGTCATACCGTTCACGCCGTTCATCGGTGTTCGTATTTCATGGCTCATGTTGGCTAAAAATTGCTCTTTTGCCTTTGCCATTTGCTCCGCTTGCTCTTTGGCAAGGGTGAGTGCCAAATTTTGTTTTTCAATTTGCGCAAGCATATCATTAAAACCGGTTACAAGCGTCCCGATTTCGTCATTTCGGTCATCTTCAAGGCGAAACGAAAAGTCTTTTTTCTCGGAAATTTGCTTTGTGGTCTGCGCCAAACTCAAAATAGGCTCCGTAATGACGCTTTGCATGCTGATTGAGAGCAAATAGGCAATCGCCAAAACAGCGATTAAAAGCAAAAGCAATACGCCCGAAAACTGTTTTACTCGCTCATAAAGGCGGTTGAGGTCGGCGCGAACGTAAATCGTGCCGATGAGGGCGCGTCCGTCCGTGTCGTACTGCGAAACGTAGGCTTCGGAATAACCGCCGGAAAAATCGGTGTAAATGTGGGGAGCTTTTTTATAGGCTGGCGGCAGCGTATCTTTTTCGCCTGTCCGAAAATATTTAGCAATCACCTGCTTTGTCGTGTCAAAAATGCAGGCGTTGACGATATTTCGCTGCGAATTGAGCATTTCGCGCATATTTTGCTCCGCGGATTCGTTGTGCGTAACGGCAAACGTAATGTTGACAATGTTGGCATTTCCGATGATTTCCGCCATGGTTCGGACTTCATTTTCGATACGTTCGCGCGCGGAAATGATGTCGTAAACAAAAAACGCGGAAAAAGCAATCAAAAGCGATATACCGCTGATAGTCATGATTATCAGCAGCAGTTTTGATTTGATAGGAGTATTTCTAAAAAGTTTATTCTTCACCATAAGTCGGAGCGACGATTCGCTTTGCTAACTTCATGAGGTTTGGGTCAATAATTATTTTTCTCGCCCGTGCCGTTTCGATGTTCATTTCGAAATGATAGCCGTCGTTAGAAATAAAATTAATCGTCCCTCCGTAAGCGCAAAAATTTTCAATGTTATCGCCGACAGTCAAAAGGTCGTGTTTTCTGCAAAAATCAAGAATGTCTTTGTAGCGATTTTTATCTTTTTCGGAATTAGCCACAAAAACAACATGACAGCCCCAAAGGTCTTTAATCTTTTCGACGCGCCTGATTTGCCAAAAACGTCCGTGCGTTTGCCTGCCTCTGAAAATAAGGTCAATTTGCGAGCCGAAAGGGTCTTTGCCGATGATTCCGAGCGTAATTTTTTCGTGATACGGCTCAAAAGCTTCTTTGGGCCATTTCGTAAATTGCGCAAATTTCATAATCATCGCCGCCCGAATTTCGTTCTTGCTGAATTGACCATAAACAGGTGCAAAATTTAGGAATAAAAAAAAGAAAAACAGCAAAAAAGGAAAGTTTTTGCGAAAAAAAACTTTCGGGCACGGCGCGGAGGGGTCAAAATGAGTGTTTTCCGCGTGAAAAAAAAGCTGATAAGGAGGCATAAATTTATTCTTCAATGACAACAATATCAATTTTGGACAAGCCGCGAGTTTCGCCCAAGATTTCTTCGGGTGAAAAATTGCTCAAATCGCGCCTCATGCCGTTTGCTATCAAAGCAAATTTCCTGACATGAGTAATTTTTTTCGCTAAGTATCGAAAAACTTTTTTGGTATATTTTGCCGATGCTTTGAATTGCTTTTTGTCGTGCAAAGAATCTGCCTGAAAAGTATGACCGATGATGTTGAGAAATAATTCATCATTTTTATTGATAAGTTCGGCAATTTCGTCGAGTTGTTTGGCTTGTTCGGGCGAAATATTTTTATTTTTTTTAGAAAAAATTAAGGTGTGTTTGTAAATCAATTTCTCACCGAGATTTTTCGGATAGACAAAAGAATAGCGCGAGGAGACTTCATTTTGAGGGTCATCAACTCTGAAAAAACATTTTTCTTCCTCGTTTTTATGAATAAGTTCAATGTCGCTGAGTTTTTTAGTTTCGGGCTGCTCAAAAATATTTTCGACAGTCGCGAGCAAATTGTCATAAGCGGTGTCGGCTTGCAAATTCACTTCCGATAAATTTTCGGGGATAAAAGGCTTCGCCATTACCTGCTCAATTTTATCAAATTCTTCTGTTTTTAAACGGGTTGTATCGCCGACATTAAAAGTATAGGAGACAAAATCGAGCAAAAAATCGTAGCCTAATTGTTGTCTGTCTTCTTCATTTTTTTCTTTGTAAGAAATGAGGTTGTAATGAGCATTTTTCAACTCAACATTTTGACCGATGCGGTTGCCGAGCAAACGAATAGATTTAAAATGAATATCCTGATTAATTTCGTAAAGATAGGTGTCATTCGGAATGTACAGAGGCATTTTGTAGGGTTCAAACCCGTCGGTTTTCACCCATAGTTCGTAATTGCCGGAGGGCGGCAAGAACATAAAAAAGCTGCCTTCGACGGTATCGGGGCTGTAAACCAACTCTTCCGCGCTTTTTGAACGCACCTCGAGTACCTGCAAAGTTGCGGGTACTTTTTTTCCGTCCTGAAAGACAAAAATATGCCCGCGAACCATGGTTAAGCCAAAACGAAAATAACCGATTTCTCGTTCGCCCCGTCTATTTTTAGCTTCATGTATGTCTGAAAAACTCGGTAAGGGCAAAAGAAAAAGGCACAGAAAAAGCATTGATATGACCGCTCTTAAACGCATTAAAATGAGGCATATAAGTAAAAAAAATAGATTCGAAAAGGATAGAATTTTTTTACAAAAAATATTCCGACGCTGAACGGCGGCTTTTTTGTATTTGATATTTCCCCTCTCAAAAAAAATTAGGAAAGGGGAAATCCGTGTACAATAAGACTGCAAAATTAAATCCAAAAGTGTATTTTAATTACCGCTTTCGTCGACTTTTAATACAAACATATCGAAACTTTTCTCTTCTTCGGCTTGATTCGTGTAACCGGTGATGAGGTAGCCGCCTCCGCTGATGCCGGCAACGCCTTTTGCCTGTTGAGTTTTCGCGCCGCCGAAGTTCTTTTTCCAAACGACTTTTCCGGCATTGTCGAATTTTACCGCCAAAACGTCGTTCACTTCCGTGCTTGTGTTGTCGCCCGTTTCGGGGTCGCCTACATACACGTCCGTATAGCCGACCGCGACGACAGAGCCGTCTTCGTTGACGACGACATCAAAAAATTCGTCGGTGCTTAAATCGCCGACATTGCCTGCCCAAATTTGATTGCCCTTAGAGTCCGTTTTGATAATCCAAGCGTCAAGGCTTCCTTCTGCAAAAGTATAGGTATAGCCGACAACGTACAAGTTTCCGGATTTGTCCGCCGCGACGGAATTACCCATTTCGTTGTCGCCGCCGCCGAAAGTTTTTTCCCACAATTTATTGCCGTCTTTATCAATTTTGAGCAACCAAATGTCCCATTTTCCGCGTCCGGTGGATTCCGTATGCCCGACAATGACGTATCCGTCTCCGACATTGATAATTTTGGAAGCGTGTTCGCTTTTCGCGCCGCCGAATTCTTTTCGCCAAATTTCTTTTCCGTCCGTGCTGATTTTGTGCAAAACGATGTTGCTCTGCGCGGAGGCAATGACCATTGAAGTTCCCGCGACGAGGATTTGTCCGTCTTCTGTTTCGGTTACGGAGGCAGCCTCTTCGATATTGTCATTTTTACCGAAGGTTTTTTCCCAAATTTTATTGCCTTTATCGTCCGTATTGACGACCCAAAGGTTTTTTAAGTCGGGACCTGCGCCGTAAGAATCCGAAAATCCGACGACATAAAAAGTGCCTTTGCTGTGTTCGGTAATGCCGTAGCCGTTTTCACTTTCTTCCGCGCCATAATTTTTATTCCATATAACATTACCTGATGCATCAACTTTTAACATATTCGTATTCATATCGCCGCCGCCGTAAGAACTCGACCTTCCTATGATAATAAAGTTATTATCTTTGGCACGAATGACGGCATTGGCTTCGTCAAGCCCTTTTCCGCCGATAGGCTTGAGGTTCGACGGTTTTTTGCCGCGAGAAAAAAAGCTGTCAGATGTTGGTAAAAATGAGCCGGCAATCATAACGGTCATCAGCAAAGTTTTGCTTATCGTATGCTGTAAAATCATAGCCCAAAAAAATTTAAGTGATTGATGGTGATACAAAGATATACTTTAAAAAACAAATTTTCAATTCGAAGTGCATAATGCAAGTAATGTGCCCAATTTTTTTTGTTAAGGGGCGTTGTTCAGGCTTTTTTGCAGCGACATCGTAGAGTCAACAACTGAGCCGATGATGTCCGAAACCGTTTCAATAAACTCAATTTCAAAATATTTGAGCGGTTGAAAAGAAATAATTTCGAGCAGTCCGATAGGTTTTCCTGCATTTTTAATCGGGACAATTATAAGGTGTGCCTTTGTGCTGCTTCCCAAATAAGAGTTAATTTTGATGTAGTTTTCGGGCAAGGTATCCAACATGAGCATTTTACCCGATTTGAAACTTTGTCCGAGCAAACCCTCTTCAAAGGCAAATTCGGGCAACTTATTTGCCGGAATCCCATAACCGGCGCAGGGCTTAAAGACTTTTTCTTCAAAATCGGCAAGATAAAACGCCCCTAATTGAAAACGCAATATCGCCGCCAAGTCGTGCAAAGTGCTTTCGCAGAGTGTATCCAAGTGAAAGGCTTGCTCGCGTAAAGTTGCGCCGAGTTTTGCCAAACCGCTTGATTTAAAGGAGTTTTCGCGCTCTATCTCTCGGCTTTTGAGCAAACTTTCGCGCAATTCGAGCAAAGCTTCACCGAGCGGATTGATATTTTGCACCCTAAAATCATAGTCAAAATTTTGTTTGACCAATTCTTTGGCAAAAAGTAAGTTTTCTTTTAAATTTTTAAGCCTTTCGTGCAAATTAATTCTGTCAAAAATTGCTTTTTCAGTCATTAATTTAAAAATATGTGAAATTCGCAAGCAAAACAAAAAAGCAGCCGCTAAAATGCCGTAACCTGCCCATTGTCGTTTCGCGCTGAATGGGTCTGAGTAATCCAAAACCCATTTATATTCCAAAAAATGATAGGAAAGGTGAAAAAAAGCTTCAAAAAGTAAAATAAAAAAAGGAATAAAAAGCATCGTCGCATAATCGCGATAACGAATCAACATAATAAACGGCAAAATCATAAAAATCGTTCGAAATTCGCTCCCGTCTGCTATTGAAAACATCATGTAGGACTCGCTAATGAGCGCGAAAACCGCTATTGAGCGCGTGAGAAGAGAACCCGGACGATAATAATAGCTCAAGCCGAAAAATGCAATCGGATAAATACCGAAAATAATCCAAGCGTAAAATTTATCGAAATAAAGGGATAAAAAAAAGCCGACTGAAAAACCTAAAAACAACACGCGAAGGGCGTACAAATCCGTTCGTTTGTACTCCTCCTGCATGGCATTTATGTACCTTTGGTCGTTTTTAGAGGGAACGAAATTGAAAAAATCAACTTCTCCGTTAAAAACAAAATTACCGTTCGTATGCTTATTTTGATTATTCGGCACGGTCAACTCACTTAAAAATCAAGAAAAAGGACTCTTTTTGCTTGTTCGTTTAGTTTTCGTAAAACAACATTTTACAAAAATAATACTGCATAAAACAAATTTCCGAAAAATTATTCAGAAATGCAAAAAAAACTTGTATCGGATTCGTAAATCACCTTGAACAGCAATTTTTTAACCGCTTTGCATAATATCGTATCGCCGGCATCTTGCCGGCAAATTATTTATTGAGCCGGCAAGATGCCGGAGATACTTTTTATAGAGCCGGAAAGATGCCGGCGATACTTTGGGTTTGAAAAAATTTTTTTCAAAATATTTTTAAGTTTTGCTTAAAAATCTAAATTGCATATCAATTAACAAAATTTCAGATTTAACAGTATAAAAAATGTATTTTTTGAGGTTAAAAAATCTGTAAATTTTGTAAACCGGTCTTTAAGTCATTCGTTTTAGATTTTTGCTTTCTAAATGATTTTCCTCAACATTTCAGATTCGTAAAAATGTACGCCCGGCGTGTTGCCCGTTTGAGCAATTTTCATCATCGAATACGCAACCTGACGCGCCTCAATGCCTTTGTAACGTTCGGGAATGA